>JBAZHQ010000030.1:0-22502 GCA_041652235.1 Opitutaceae bacterium
ACGACACCTCACAACCTCTGATTTTATCTCACACATGTCTGCCAATCATGACCAACACGCCATCCGAGCCCTTACCTCGAAACACTTTCCTTCGTGAATAGGCAGTGGGGGCGGTGGGGGAAACGCAGAATCAACTTGCCGGGGGGTATCCGACTATACTAAACAAATGTTTAGTATGAATGATTCGCTTCCTCCCGGCCAACTCGCGGTGCTTCGTTTCCTCGAAGCTCGGGCCGTCGCGGGCGAATCGACACCGACTCTACGTGAAATTTGCAAAGAATTCGACTATCGCAGCACGAAAGCTGCGTTTGATCACATTGTCGCCCTGGAAGAGAAAGGCTACGTCCTGCGCACGCGCGGCGCGCGCGGCATCCAGTTGGTGAATCGTCCGCGAGGCGTGCCGCTGCTCGGGCATATCACCGCCGGTAGCCCGAGGGACACGGAGATTGGCGTGGCTGAATCCTACCTGTCGGTTGATCCGGCCAGTTTCGGCATCAGAAATACTACGAAGGCATTCGCGTTACGCGTGGAGGGCAACTCCATGATCGGGCGCAACCTTGTTGACGGTGACATCGTGGTCCTCGAACATGGCGCAAACCCAAAGGACCAAGACATTGTGGCCGCCCTCATCGATAACGAAACCACGCTGAAAACGCTCGTGCTTCGAGACGGGAAGGCGTGGCTGAGGGCCGAAAATCCGCGGCATCCGAATCCGGAGGCGACAATGGGGTTGGAAGTTCAGGGTGTGGCGCGGGGGCTAATACGTTTACTCTAGCTATGAAAGCGTTCATCGTAAAATCGTTTACTCTTTCTCCGCGCAACCATGACCAATTGCGGCAGGAGATTTTTGAGATTGGGGAAATCTCGGCGCTCGCTTCAATGCAACCCATAATTGCCGTCGATGTATCTAAATTAGGATGACACTGGAGGAACTTCTAGTCGAGCTCGGCTATCACGGCTCACCGCAGTTCTTGCGGCGAAAGGACGGTCATTTCGAAAAAGAGCCAGCTTACGGCCACATTTTCCGTCGTGGTGAAGACAAGCGTAGCGAAAAAAAGCGCTGGCGGGTCCAAGGTGTGTATGGCTTGCGCGACACCAGGGTCGAACCGGAAAGGTTCGTTCCCGTGGTCTACGTCTGCGATGCGGATGACGAGCTGGCTGCGCAAGAGCTCCACCGATTGGTTTGGAATCAGGACGTCGTGCCCTACATCATCGTGCGCGAGCCGAAGGGACTCAAAGTCTACGCTGGATTTCATTTCAGCGCGAAAGGGAAAACCGATGCAGATCGGGGGGTCATCCAGGCGCTGACGGATTTCGAGCAAGCCCAGACCATCATTGGTCTCTTCAAGGCCACGAACGTAGATACAGGAAAGATTTGGCAGGACTTGCGCCTGCAAGTCGATCCCAGCCGCCGGGTTTATCATCAACTGCTCCGCGGCCTGCGGGAACTCGACAAGTGGCTGCGCGGTTCCGGCGGATTGAAGCGGGAGGTGTCGCACGCGCTGATCGGAAAATATGTCTATCTCCGTTATCTGCGCGATCGCGACATCCTCTCGAACGAACGCCTGACCGGAATGTGGGGCATTCAGGAGTCGGAAATCTTTTCCGCAAGTGCCACAAAGGCCGCGCTAGACCGACTCACCGGACATTTGGATGAATGGCTGAATGGCGATATTTTCCCCCTGCGCCTGCACGGCGAGGGCGCGCCAACCAGCGATCACGTGCAACGGGTCGCGGCGACGTTCGCCGGCGCCGAGATCAGCGGCGATTCCTGGCAGCCGCACTTGGATTTCAAAGCCTACGATTTTTCCTACATCCCGATTGAGACCCTGTCCTTGATCTACGAACAGTTTCTCCATGCGGAGGACCCGGGTCAAACGCAGGGCGCCAAGTCGCGCGGGCGCAAGGCGGGAGCCTACTATACGCCGCTACCGCTGGTGAATTTCATGCTGAGCGAATTGCAAAGCCGGCATCCGTTGCAGGCTGGCATGAGAATTTGCGATCCGTCATGCGGCTCCGGCGCATTTCTCGTCCAAGCTTACCGTCGGTTGATCGAGCTTGCGATTGACGTTACGAAGCCCGCCAAACCCGCCGATCTCAGGAGCATCCTCGAAACGAGCATCTACGGCGTGGATCTCGACGGCGATGCCTGCCAAGTCACGCAACTCAGCTTGCTGCTGACCTTGCTGGATTACGTCGATCCACCGGATTTGTCCGGCCGTCAAAGCACCTTCAAGCTGCCTTCGCTGGCCAACCAGAATATTTTCGAGGCAAATTTTTTTGCAATCGAATCCCGCTTCCGGGCGACGCTCGGAAAAACCGGTTTTGACTGGATCGTGGGCAATCCGCCTTGGAAGCAGCTCAAGGAAAACGATCATGATGAAGGCGGCGACAAGGCCGTGTGGGATTGGATGACTAAGCACACGGCGACGGAACCGGTCGGCATGTATCAAATGGCGCAAGCCTTCGTCTGGGAGGCGCCGCGTTATCTGGCCGACGATGGCGAATGCGCGCTGTTGGTGCCCGCGATGGGATTATTCGAGGAGCCCTCCGAGGAGTTCCGAAAAAAATTCTTCCATCGCTTCCAGGTGCATACTGTCGCGAATTTCGCCAACCTCGCGGAAGTGCTGTTTGACGGTCGGGCGCGCGTGCCGACAGCGGCGTTGTTTTATCGGCGGCGGCCGGGAAATGAAGCGCCCGATGCCAGCGAGCCAGTCACGACGATCTCGCCGTTTGTCGTCAATCAGGAGGCAACTCGTCCGCTTGTAGCCGGTGAACGCGGTAAGTTGTGGAGCTTGGTCGTCAATGGTAGCGAAGTTCGCACGTTGGAGTTGGGTGAGATCATTAGCGGGCGCGGCATGCCCTGGAAGCTAGCGATGTGGGGAACCCCTTGGGACGAGCGGCTCATTCGCCGGTTGGAACAGCGTTGGCCCAGCCTGGATGCCCTCGAAGCCAAATGGCACAGTGGAAAGGAAGAGTTCGTGATCACGGCGGCGGAACAGATCTTCTGCGTCAGCGAGGGACTCCAACTGCGTTTTAAAAGCGGCGACGATGTGGAGCCGGTGACCGAGGTCGCCGGGAAGAAATATCTTGATGTCGACGTTCTGGCCAAATTGCGCGACATTTTTGCCTTTCCCGCTGCGGCCTTAACGACGCTAAATAAAAAGGGCGACTACTACGCGCTGACCGGTCGGGTAAAACGACCGCTCACCGTGAGCCGGGCGCCCCATATTCTGGTGAGCGCTGCTCGCAACTTCGCAGTGTATAGCGAGGACTTCATCGTCGTGCCAGCCCGGCAGATCGGGATTGTAAGCAGAAACGAGGACCGCCCGATGCTTAAGGCCCTCGCGCTCTATCTCAGCTCTGACTTCGCTTACTATCATCAATTCATTCGCTCGACCGAGTTGGGAATAAAACGCGACCGCGCGACGCTCGAAGCGCTGCGACAACTTCCGATTCCAATCGCGAATCTCAGTCGGAGTGACCTGAAAGAGTGGACGGACCTACACACCAAACTGGTCAAGTGCGCCCCGCGATCCCTGCATCCGGAAGAAAGCGAGCGGGGGCAACCCTTGTTTGATTTCGTTCAGGAAGCAAAAGACGATGCCGGACCGCTCATCGAGAAGCTCAACAAGCTGGTGGCCGATGTCCTGGGGCTCGATGCGCGAGAACGCGCGCTGGTGCACGACTTGGTGCGGGTGCGTCTTCACCTGAACGATGGGAAGCTGGGGCAAGAGGCCGTCCGGCCGCCGACCGATACCGAGCTGCACTCCTACGGTTGTCGCCTACGGCAAGAGCTGGATGAGTTTGTTGGCGAAGACGCGAAGCGGTTTCATGCGGTCACAGTGATTCGGGAAGCCGACTCGGCGATGGTCGAGGTCGACCTGATTTCGGATCGTGCGGCGGCCCGCGAATTGAAGATTTTGCGGGCCTCCTCGGAGGCCGCCGTGAAACTGATAAAGACGCGGCGACAACTCTTGGAAGAGCGATCGCAGTGGGTGTATTTCAACCGTAATCTTCGCGTCTATCGCGGTCATCAAACCTACCTTTTCAAACCACTGCAAAGGTTCCAATGGACTGAAAGCGCCGCGATGCTCGATGCCGGTGAGCTAATCGCGGAAACGCTGGGGGCAGTAAGCTGACCATGATCGCACCCGCGCAGAAGAAAGCGAACCTCTCGGCCAATCGCGATGTTTACCGGCAAGCGTTCCTCGGCCACGTGCATCGTCTCCTGCAGTTGGGCTATGAATCACTTTCGCCCGCGACCTTAAACACCGCCGAGGAGGATGACATTACTGGCCTGCTTTGTCGTCGGATGAAGCAACTGACGGAAGTTGAGCCCACGGAACGCTGGATGACGCATTTTTCCGTGCACGATCAGGATCCGGTGAATGACGTGCTAGACACGGCTGGGAAAGAACTCCGCCGGGGCAAGCGTCGCCCGAAACTCGACATCCGACTGGTCAGCAAGACCCGGATTCCGAACACACGCTTCTGTGTCGAAGCCAAGCGACTTTATCGCAGCGATTCGCTGAAAGATTATCTCGATCACGAAGGTCTCGGGGCGTTTGTGGATGAGTATTACGCCCAGGACGACGACGCCGCGGGCATGCTCGGCTACGCGCAGACCGGCCCGTTGGCGGAATGGATCGGGAAAGTGGAAGCAAAGCTAGTGGAGAATAGCAGCCTACGCAAAACGTCGAAGGCAGAAACGTGGGTGACGGCAACTTTTGCACAGGGACCGGCCAATACATATCTCAGCCGCCATTACCGCACTAGAAGCAAATCGGAGATCGACATCTTCCACACCTTCTTCGTCATCAATTGAAGACTAAGAAGGTGGCGGGTCACGCACAGCCGGTAAAGTCGTCTTTTTGAGTCATCGCTCAATCTAGCCGAACCCCAACGCACTGTCACCGGCTGTTCGCCGATAGCGAACCTCTCTTTCCCCGGCGAAGTCCGGGAAAAAGGCCGTTGTACTATTTATAACTCTCAATAGGAGGCAAAGCTTACACCTGCAAAGAACAGGGGAGTGAGCCATGGGAAATATTACAGAAACTCCGGAATTACGAATAGTACAGCAGACCCTATTTCTTTTCCCGTTGCGCAAAAGCACGGAGGTTGTCGGCGGTATATAGGACCAGCGCGGTCCAGATGAGAACGAAGGATAGCAGGCGCCCTTTCTCGAAGGCTTCATCATAGACGAAGACTCCCAGCACAAAGGTCAACGTGGGGCCGATGTATTGCAGCACTCCGATCGTGGAAAGACGGAGCCGGCGCGCGCCATCGGCAAACAGTAGCAGGGGCACCGCCGTTATGACCCCGGCGCTGAGAATGAGGACATGCTGCCACGCGTCCACATGCCCCAGGGCTCCCGTTCCCTCGCGAACCCTCCAGAGGAGAAACGCCGCGGCGAGGGGCGTGTACAATGCCGTTTCCATTGTGAGGCCCGCCAGCGAACCCAGGGGCGAGCGTTTTCTGCACAGTCCGTAGAATCCAAAACTGAACGCGACAGCCAAGCCCGCCCAGGGGAAGCGCCCCACTCCCGTGAGCTGGAGCGCCACGCCGACCGCGGCTAAAGCGATCGCGAGCCACTGCAGGCGGCGGAGCCGCTCATGCAACACCAGTTTCCCAAGAGCCACGTTGAACAGGGGCACGAGGAAATATCCGAAACTCATCTCGATCACGCGCCCATTGTTGACGCTCCACACATACACAAGCCAGTTGATCGTCAGAAGCGCTCCACTCAGAAGATGAAGGCCGGTCAGCTTCGCCGATGCAAACGCGGCCTTCACCTCAGCCCAGCCTCCAAGCAGGCTCGTAAGCCCCATCAGGAACACCACCGACCAGACGACCCGATGGGCAATCAACTCGGTGGCATCGACGTTCTTCAGCTCCCTCCAGAAAAGAGGGAACAATCCCCAGCATAAGTACGCGCCAGCCGAGGAGAGAACCCCGCGCAACCCGTGCGATCCCTGTTGTTGAGCATCCATGCCTGTCATAAACGGCCTTTATCCGAAATCCCGCCGAGAATCGCCACGAAAAAGCCTGGAGAGGCGGAGCCGCATCCAAACCCATTCGACAAGCTCCCGCCTTCGTATGGCTACGGCGGGCACAGCAGGGCGGGTCGGAAGTCGGCACAAATCCGCACCCCTTCGTCGCAGTCTTCGCGACATAGGGGAAGCGTCTCCCGATTGCGCAAAGTTGAGATATTGTGTCAAAAAGATCTCAGCATAGAGGTTTCACTACGGAGCAGCGGAGTAAGCGAAAAACAATTTTGAACTGCGAAGAAGCTAAGAAACAAAGGTCGGATTTCTTTGATTCTTCGATTCTTTGTAGTTCATCTCCCTCCATGACTCCGCAGTGAGTTCCATGGATTTCGCAGACTCATTCCAGCCCTGTCACGGCCAGGTCGGAAGCGTGCTCGACTGTAAACTTGAGGGGCAACTCGCGCTTCTCGCCGGGCTTGAGGTCCAGCTTCCATACGAGCCTGGTATCCTCCTCGCGGGTGACCTCCTTGGGATTGTCCTTTGTGCCCAGGTCGCGCTCGGCGGGCGTGAGCAGTTGCACCTCGATCTTCTCGTTGCGCGACACCGGTATCGGTTCGCTCATTACAACGCGCTCGGAGCTCTTCTTGTTGTTGGTGATCGTGACCAGGTACTCGTAGGTGATGCGCGTCGTCTTGGATGTGAGGCCCGTCGCCTCGGTGAAGCGGTTTACCTGCCGGCGCTTGATCGCAATGCCTTCATCCGCTCCCAGCGAAAGCTCGAACTTTTCTCCCGGCATCACCGTCTTGATGCTGCTCGTGGCAACAAAGGTATCGTCAAGGAAGCTGCTTACCGCGCCCGCCAATAGCGGATAATCAGAGGTGTTCGTGAAAGTCGCGTTAAGAAAAGCTGCTTGGTGCAGTTTCGGAGTCGTCTGATACTGCAGCGGCACCATGTGCTTCGCCGAGGCAATGGGCACTTTCTGAGTCGTGTTATCGGCCGGCAGGGTTACAGGGGCGGAGATCGCAAAGGTCGCGCTGGTGGCACTGGTTCCGACCGTCGCGATAGCACTATCGGATAGTGTGACATTTTGGGTGCCAGCTAAGGAAGATGAAGCGCTATACCCCTTATCTTCCGCTGAACTAACTACAAACCCACTCAATGTTATCTCCTCTTCCTGCAGTTTACCTGCGCTCCGTGCAGGCATTGGCATCTTGCGCATAACTGGCCGTGCTATATCCACAATCCAAGGACGCAACTCGGGCGCTGCGCCTCCCATCGATGGCCGTGCTGTGGACAGAGTCAGAGTGACATCCTTCCAATCCTCGCCTGTCGCGTTCCGAACAATGCCGAAATAGGAAAGCTCCAACTCTCGCGCCTCAGTGTGCAGCCGCGCATCATAGGCGGGAGACCAAGAAGCACCTGACAAGGCATAGCTCAGTGCGACCGTCACTTCGCCCGTGCTCGACGCATTTAGGCGCACCACGACTTTCTTGACACTGCGCCCGCGGTTGCCGCGCAGCTCATTCAACTGAGCCTTCACCGCTTCGACCTTCGCGAGGAGTCCCTCGTCCTCCTTTGAGATAGCCTGTTGCTCCTTGGCCATCTTGGTGAGCGCTTCATCCTGAAATGCGAGAAGCTTGCCCCATTCCTCAATGCTCGGACGCACCTGTCCTTCCGCAGGAGGCTGCGTGGTGGCGTTGCGGATCTGGATGAGATAGTCGTCCTGATGTTTGAGCACAGTTTCGCGGTCGCCGAGCAGGCGACGCTGGAGATCTAGTCCGTGTAACTCGTCCTCCAATGCCTTGATTCGTTCGTTGGGCGTGAAGTCAAGATGCTCCACCCGCGCCGTGACATCGAGGATCGTCACCTGGGCCGAGCCCTTGCCCGAGACCTGCAGCGATTGATCGACCAGCGACAGCGGCAGCCCGGAAAACTCCGCCTCAAGGGCTCCAAGCTGGGAAACCTCAAGCTTGGCGACACGAGTGACCACCGCTCTGTCCGCATAGACGGTGACAGCATTGATCTGAGATTCGACAGGACCGGCCAGAAGGCACTGCGCGGCGAGGGTGAGACACAGAGCCGAGAGGCCCGCAACGGAACCAAAACGAGGAGTGGATATCGAATGCATGACGTGGAAAGAAAGACCTTTAGACGCCAACATATCGCATACGTTCCTGGAAAGCAGGCTAGAAAGAGGCCAGAAACCAGAGGCCGGAAGCCAGATAGCACCGAAATTGGAGGCCCGTTTGACAGCTCTGTTTTCTCCGACTTCCGATTTCCGACATCCGACGTCCTTCTGGCGCACCGGCTACTTCGATGCATCCGCCTGCATCGTCCGTGCAGCGCCGTGCTTGGAGCCGGAATGGAGAGCCTGAGCGCCATGTTTTCCCGCGAACACATCGGGATAGAGCGCCATCGCGCAATCCGGACACAGGCCGTGGCTGAAATGGGCGCCCGAATGCTGGCAGATGTAGGTCTCGAGCTTCGTCCAATAGCCCGCATCGTCGCGGATTTTCTTGCAGTTCGAACAGATCGGGAGGAGGCCGGAAAGCGTCTGCACTTCGTCGAGCGCCGACTGCAACTGCCGGTTGCGAAGCCTCAAGTCCGAAAGCAGCAGGCTCATGAAGAGGGCCACGGAGAAGGCTCCGGCCTCGGCAAACGAAAGGCTCAGCAGCGTCATGACGCTCACAAGGGAGAAGCCGGAGAAGTGCGCCAGAAGAATCGATAGGCGCAACCCGTGGAAGACTGCATGCGATGCGAAGACGAGCGCGGGGAATCCGTACCATTCCCTCCATTTCTTCGTATCCGCCCTCCGATAACAAACCAGCGTCGCCGAGGAGAGTCCCGCCCAGAACAGGGAATTCAGAAGCATCCGCGCCCCGACGCCCGCATCCATTTTCAGGATACATGCGAGTCCTGCCGCATGGCAAGCGACGATGGATAGCCCGATTCTCCATGACGGCGCAGACTCAACGAATCGCTGAACGCCGACCAAAATGAACAGCAATCCCAGCGTGACGAAGATCGTTGCCGCAAACGTGGTCGCCGCAAAGGGCAGCCAGGCGCGGATTGCGAACATCTCACTTGCCGCCGCCAGCATCCAGGCGGCAATCATCCAAAGAAATGCCGATACCTTGCGGCCGCTTCTCACCCATAATGAAGTCATCAATGCGGCAAGAAGCACGCCGAGCATGCCGTCGATTACATTGATGGTGCCGGGGTCAAGCATCATGCAAGATAGCATGATCAAGTTTCGTTAAATAAAGCAAGCTTGTGCGTAATCCCAACCACCATCAGGAGAATATGTTAAGAATATAACCGCTTAGGTGAACATTACATGGCATCTTGCATTCTGCGATTGCGAACCCACACCTCACCCTTGAACTTGGAGCGCCCGTATGAGAAGGTAACCTTCTGTTTCGTTTTTAGATTGAAACGTTTCAAAGTAGGAGAATCTTCCTTTTAGTTTTGATCGTTCCTCTTAACATCCCTCCCTCATTTTTATGCGTCAGGCTCGTGTCGGCCGTATGGCCTTGCAGAGCGCTAACCCCGCCTATTTGAAACGTTTATATTTCTAAGAATCCCCTTTGCATACGTTCAGGAAAGTTCCAAGAGCCTTTACGATTACCGATGTCGCCCGACTCGCCGGAGTCTCGGTGGCCAGCGCCTCCGCCGTGCTCAACAACAAAGGCACGACCAGCCTCCCTATGACACAGCGGGTCAAGGACGCGATGAAGCGGCTCGACTACCGGCCGGACAATACGGCGCGCAGCCTTAAAACCGGGAAAAGCAAGGTGATCGGCATGGTGGTGCCCGATGTCACTAATCCGTTCTATACTGAGATCATGGAAGGCCTGGAAGCGATGGCGAGAAGCCACGGCTATTCGGTCATCCTTAGCAACTCGCACGAAGACCCCATGATTGAGCTGGAAAACCTGGACATGTTGCGCGCCCAGCGTGTGGACGGAGTTGTTCTTGGCTGTTCGTCGGATCATGTCATCGACGACCGCCTGATACGGCAAAGATTCCCGATCGTGTTCATAGATCGTCTGCCAACTCTTGGTAATTATCCTGGGCGCGCCGTGCTCGTGGACAACCTGGGCGCCGCTTTTACAGCCACCCAGCACTTGATAAGCCTCGGGCATTCTAAAATCGCCGTTATCGCAGGGCGGACGGACCTCTCGGTCGGTCTCGAGCGGGCCAACGGCTACCGGAAAGCGATGCAAGAAGCGAATCTGCCCGTTCCCGATTCCTATTTTTGCGCGGGCGATTTCCTCGCCGATAGCGGGCATCGCTGCGGACTCAGGCTGCTGCAGTTGCCCGAGCCGCCGACGGCGATCTTTTCGTGCAACAATAGCATGACCCTCGGGTTGATGCGCGCCTTGTCGGAATCGGGGGTTCGTTGTCCCGACCAGATGAGCGTCGTGACCTTCGATGATTTCCCGTGGGCCAGTTATTTTCAGCCGCAAATGACCGCAGTGGCGCAGCCCACCCGCGAGATTGGGCGGCAGGCGCTGCGCATGCTCTTCTCCATTTTGAAACCCGATTCCGCGGAAGCCCGTGAGATCAAAGAACCGATGATCATTCTTCAGGCTGAGCTGAGGGTTAGAAAATCCACTGCTCCGCACCGCATCTGAGCCGCTTTCCCCTCAACTAACTAACATCCATGAAAACAATCCAACGTATTCTAATCGCGTGCTTTATATTTATGTCCTGCCAACAAATCCGAGCTGAAGATCTTTTCCGCATGGCGCCGGATGTGGAGTCCCGTTGGGCGAGCGCGGAAAATCCGCAGGGTAAGAAAGGAGCGGGTGGCACGGCGTTCGAAGGGCGCAAAGGGTCGCCCTCTGTCGCCTTTAAATCGGGCGCCACCCAGGTGCTCGCAGAGGCCAATGACACGAGCGGAACAATCCGCCGCATCTGGATGACAATCAGCGATCGCACACCTCAGGTGCTTCGTGAAATACGGATTGAATTCTACTGGGATGGAGCGAAAAAGCCCGCAATCAGCGCCCCGCTGGGGGACTTTTTCGGCGTGGGACTCGGCCAGATGGCCCCATTCCAAGCGGCGCTGTTTTCAAGCCCCGAGGGCAAGAGCTTCAACTGCTCGGTCCCAATGCCGTTTCGCACCGGCATGAAGGTGCAGTTGATCAACGAGTCGAAAGTTGACATCAGCATGCTCTTTTACGACGTCGATTACACGATCGGAGACCGGCACGGCGACGACGTGCTTTACTTCCATGCCTGGTTCAACCGCGAGAATCCAACGCAGCTCCGAAAAGATTACACCATCCTCCCGAAAATCTCAGGACGCGGGCGCTTCCTGGGTGTTAACATCGGCGTGATCGCGGACAAAAAACAGTTCTTCCAGAGTTGGTGGGGAGAGGGAGAGGTAAAGGTGTATCTCGATGGCGACACTACCAACCCCACGCTTTGCGGCACCGGTTGCGAAGATTATGCCGGTGCAGCCTTTGGACTCGGCCTGTTCTCCCACCTCTACCAAGGCTGCCCCTACCTCAACAACGACAAGATGAGTTTCTGCTTTTACCGCTACCACGTGCCCGATCCGATCTACTATCATTCGGACATCCGCGTGACTCTCCAACAAATCGGTTGTTGGGAGCCAAAATCCGTCTTTGCATTTCGCGCAGCCAAAAGCCTCATCTATTCAAATGAGCCGAACAAAATTGTGAATTGGGAAGATCCGCAGATCGCCCAGTTCGGCATCTTTGAGCGCCAGGACGATGTCTCCAGTTGCGCCTACTTTTACCTGAATCGTCCGGACAACGACCTCCCGGCCCTGATGCCGGCCAAGGAACGATCGTTCGGGCTGCCGGAGAAATGATCCGCAGAGAATTGCCACAAAAAGCACAAGAAACACTAAAACAAAAGGGTGTGAGGATCGGGGTAGCATCCAATAGGTGAATACTCTGCAGAATCCGATAAGCACTAATTTTCTCTTTTTGTGCTTATTGTGTTTTTCGTGGCTATCCGGTCTGCGGAATTAAAATGCCTTTTCTCTGACGGATAGGGCTACAAGCGCTCTGCGTTGATGATGCAGACGCAGTCGGCGCCGTCCTCGGTGTGCAACCAGTGGGGCTGCAGGGTGGCGAACTCGCGGTCCATCGCACGCCGAAGGCCGCCGACCTCAATCAGCACGATGCCGTGCGGCTTGAGGCGGTCGCGGGCCTGCAAGAGGAGCTTGCGGATGATATCCAAGCCATCCGTGCCGCCATCCAACGCCATGCGGGGCTCGCGATGAAACTCCGCCGGGAGACGATCCACGTGACGGCTGGGTTCGTAAGGCGGATTGCTCAGGATGACATCGTACTTGGCCGCCGGCACCGAGTCGAAGACATCGCTCTTGTAAAGATGAAGGCGCTGACCGAGCCGGTGCTGCTTCACATTCACCTTCGCCACCTCGAGCGCATCCGCCGAGAGGTCGATGGCATCCACCTTCGCCTTTGGAAAGTGACGGGCGAGCAGGATCGCCAGACAGGCCGAACCGGTGCAGACGTCAACGACCCGGGAGACCTTGGCAGGGTCCGGCAACCAGGAGTCGAGCTGGTCGGGGATGATCTCGAGAAAATAGGAACGCGGTATCAACGCCCGTTCATCGATGTAGAAGCGGAGCCCTCCCAGCCAGGCCTCGCGAGTGATATAGGAGGCGGGTGTGCGATCCACCACCCGGCGATGAAACACGGCCTTCAGCGCTGCGCGCTGCGCTTCGCGTAACTCCAGCTCCAGCACTTCAGGACCGCTGTCCATCGGGAGGCCGAGAGTATGCAGAATCAGATACAAGGCCTCGTCATGGGAATCGGACGTCACCTGGCCGAGCGCAAGGCCATGCGTCTCATATAGCCTGAGCGCGAAACGCAGCCAGGCGCCAGGGGTCCGGCAACGTCCAGCCCCCGAGAGAGGATCTTTGCTGGCGGAGCTGCTGCTCATCCTGCGATAAGGCGGTAAACACTATCGATCGGCAGAATGGCCAGATACATTATGATCCCCAACACACGCTGCATCGCGGGAATAATCATGACGACCAACAGCACCAGCCAACTCCACTGGGCAACGCGAAAATACGTTTCCTCCGCCATGCCGGTGGCGTGCTTGAGCAGCACTCCGCCGTCAAGGGGCGGAAGCGGAAGCAAATTGATGACCGCTAGAAGAACATTGAGTTGAAGGATAGCGATAAAAAGCTCCTCGGTATGAGGGTCGAAGCGAAACACCAAGCCACCGACAAGGGCCGCCAACATGGCTAGGCAAAAATTCGCAGCGGGACCGGAGAGAGCGGAAATCACTTCCCCGCGCTTGGGATTGTTAAAAAAGGCAGGATTCGGAATGAGCGGCTTGCCCCAGCCAAACGGGAGCCCTCCTCTGAGAAAGAAAATGCAGACAAAAGGAAAGATCACGGAGCCCAAAAGGTCCATGTGGGCCATGGGATTGAGAGTCAATCGGCCTTGCGCGGCTGGATTCGGATCTCCCAGGCGATCGACCGTCCACGCACGTGCCCACTCGCGAATGCAGAGGCTCGCGATGAAAACAAGATAGAGAATGAGACCACTGCGGAGAGTCGCCAGGGTGATGCCAAAGTCCATAGCCCTCACTTCTTCGCGTTTTCCGGCAGCTCCGCAATCAGCTTTTCTTTTTGTGTCTTCAACACCTCGGCATCGACGGTTGAAAGGAGCGCTTTCGCATGGTCTATCTTATTCTGCTTGATGAGGATATTTGCACAATGCAGGCGGATGGTCTGCTGTTCTATTCCCGGCTTCACTTTCTCCTCAAGATCGGCCCACACCTTAAGGGCGGCGTCCCAATCGGGCTTTTCGAGATCGTAGAATGATTCGCCGTAGCGATAGGTGAATTCGATGCGATCCGGAGCGAGCTCGGCGGCACGCCTAAATGCCTCTAGCATGGCGTTATCGAGCGCAGCGCGCGTCCAGTTGCCGCTTAGCAGAAATTCATCCCGGGCTTCGAAAAGCAGCGTCCCCAACTGGTAATGATAGAGGGGCTCCTTCGGTTCGAGCTTGATGGCGGCAATAAAGTAATTGACCGCCTCAAGAGGTTTTCCGTCCTCGGCCAGAAAGCTGCCAAGCTGGTTCTTAACGAAGGGCAGATTGGGATCGAGCTTGTTCGCCTTCAAGAACATGGGGATCGCCCGCTTGCGATCGTCGCAGCGGCGGAAAAACTCGCCGAGTGCGGCATAGCCGGCGGCAACGTCGGGGTATTTCTTCAGATAATCCTCAAAGGCATACCCGATGTCCTGGGCCTGCGTTTTAAAGTCGGATTCATCGAAGTTCTTATCGTCCGCATCGAGGGCACGCTGGGCCTTCAAGAAGAGGAGTTGCTGGCGGGAGATGATTGACTGCAGTTCCTTCTGGGCCTGCGAAACGTCCTTGGCCATGGCAGCGCCAATCAGGACAATAAGCAGGAGGAGAGTGCGTGGAAATCTCATGGAATCGAACTCCGACAGCATCGCCCCGATCCTGTGCCAGCGCAACCGGGAAGAAAGCCTTGCGGGGAACCGCAAGGACAGAAGTTAGAAGCCGGAAGCCAGAAATCGGAAAGAAGGAATATCTCACACGGAGTCGCGGAGTACGCAGAGAAATGCAAGAAAGTTTACTCCGTGCGTTCCGCGACTCCGCGTGGGAAAAAGGTTCCCGCTTGGCATATCTGGCCTCTGCGGTCATCCCCTTCCAGCGATAGCCCGCGCTTGTGCTTAGGGCGAAGAACCCAGCACGAGCGCTGCATTTCCTTCGTGACCTTCCTTTACCTCTCTTCGTCCTCTGCGTTCCAAAATAACACCCCTAAGTCGTTTCGCTCTGTCGAAGCGTGAACCAGAGTTGCGATGGCAGAGGTGAAATGATAAGTGTCGGGCCATGTGTTACAGGTATTTCCTCAAGGCAGGCGACTTGAAGGCTGCGGCTAAGAAGCTGGGCGCCGCCTTGAAGAAAGAATTCGGCACCCGGTACAATATCGCGCCCGGAGTTTCTGTGCCCGGCATCCGGATTGCCGGCGAAAAAGGCGTACCTGAAGTTGCTGAATTGAAGTGGGGCCTTATTCCGACCTGGACCAAGGATCCGGCAGTCCTGGGGGCCAAACTGGCAAATGCCCGCGCGGAGAGTCTCGCCGACAAGGCATCCTTTCGAGACGCATTCATTACTCGGCGCTGCATCATTCCCGCCAGCGGATTCTTCGAGTGGCAGAGCGACCCCCAAGGGAACAAGCTGCCCTGGCTTTTCGGGCGGGCCGATGGAGAGCCGTTGCTCCTCGCCGGCCTGTGGGAATCATGGCGGGCTCCCGAGGGGACGATCACGGAGTCGTGCGCCATCATCACCACCGAGCCGAACGATTTGATCCGCGCCTTTCATGATCGGATGCCAGTGCTGCTGGCGGAGGAAAACGCCCGCACTTGGATGGGCGCCTGCGCCGATGCCAGAGCCCGGCTGCTGTCTTTGCTTGCACCCTGCCCCGCCTCCTTGATGACCGCGCAACGCGTGGACTCCTGGGTGAACTCTGTGAAACACGACGACGAACGCTGCATCGCACCTGCAAGAGACAAGGAACAACTCGGCTTGGATCTGGATACCTGAATCTCGATCCATTTGAACTGCAAAGAAACGAAGAAGCAAAGGTTCGGATCTTTGATTCTTCGTTTCTTTGCAGTTCGAAATCGGTTTTCGTATTCCGAGTAAGTCCTTGTCAGGGCAGGCCAAGCTCTGCGAAATGAGCGGCGAGACGTGAATCTCCTCGATCGCTACATTTTCAAAAGCGTGCTCTTCACCTGCGCGGGTGCAGTGGGACTCTTCGCGTTTGTGCTGATG
This sequence comes from Opitutaceae bacterium, assembly GCA_041652235.1. GTDB lineage: Bacteria > Verrucomicrobiota > Verrucomicrobiia > Opitutales > Opitutaceae > MWDT01. The sequence goes on from JBAZHQ010000030.1 coordinate 15,815, forward strand.
ATCGGCAACTTCATGAGGGAGCTTATGCCGTTCGTCCTTGCCGGGCAGATCGACGCCCTGATGCTTGTGCGTTTCGTGGGGCTCCTGATTCCCTTCGTGGTCACTTTCGCGCTCCCCATGGGCGTACTCACGGGAATTCTTCTCACCCTTGGGCGGCTTTCCGCCGACAGTGAAGTCACAGCGATGCGAGCTTCGGGCATCGGCCTCTGGCGCATCTCCCGTCCCGTGATCATCCTTGCGCTGCTGGGCGCCGGAATCGCCCTTTACAATAATCAAGAGGTGATGCCTTGGACCCGAGTCACCTCCAAACGCGACCTCGCGAACGTTGTCCGCGCCAATCCGCTCAGTTTCATCGTTCCAAGAACCTTCATCCGCCAGTTTCCCGGAGTCGTGGTCTATGTGGGAGAAAAGAAAGGGGCGGCTCTCACCGATTTTTGGCTCTGGCAACTCGACAAGGAACAGCGAGTGGTGAAGGAAGTGCGCGCCGCGAGCGGGTCCATCACCTACGACGAGTCCGACAACGCTCTGGTTCTGACTCTTCACAAGGGCCAGGTTGAGTACCGCAAGGGAGATGCCCCTGAGGATTTCCGCGATTCGCAATTGCTGGGCACCTTCGATGAAACCGAGGCAGTGCGCCTGCCCATGGATAGCATATTCAGCCGGAATGTCGTGCGAACGAAGCTCGATTTCATGCCCCGCGGCCAACTCCAGGAAGAAAGGAACAAGCTATCCATTGCCTCCCCGAACGAGACGGGACAGCAACGCCTCGAGAGAGAGCGTTCCCTGGCCCGCATCGATCTGGTCGTGAGCGAGCGCTACAACAATGCCCTTGCCGTGCTCTCCTTCGCGCTCATCGGAGTGCCGCTGGGCATCAAGGTCTCGCGCCGCGAAACCTCCGCCAATCTCGGTGTGGCGGTGGCACTGGCCCTTGGGTACTATTTCCTGACGAATGCGATCGGATGGCTTGAAAAACGCCCGGACTGGCATCCGGCCACGCTCCTCTTCCTTCCCAATCTGCTCTTCTTCGGGCTTGCCTTCACGATGTTCATCCGGACCGAGAGGCGCTGAGTCGGGGCGATGCTCTAGCGGTCCCGCGAGCCCGGATCCTGCTTGGCCATCACAACGTAGTAATCCTTGTAGGTCTTGTCGTAATATTGGGCGTAATAATAGCCCGAGACGGCGAGATTGAGACCGTTAAGGACCGAGCCGAAACTGGGCACATTGGCTTCGGTGAGCTTCTTTGCGGCAAACTGGGCGGCTTTGCGGCGCACCTTGTTGAAGAAAATCGTGAAGATCGAGCCGTCGCAAAGGGGGAGCACGATCATTGCGTCGCTGACGGCAGCAAGCGGCGGAGTATCCACAAACACCCGGTCATAGCGTTTCTTCAAATCCGAGATCAGCAGCTCGAAACTTTTGCTGTTGAGGATTTGCGTCGGATTTTTCGCGCGTCCGCCAGAGCTGAGAATGTCCAGATTGGGATGCACGTTCTTCACGATGACATCGTCGAGTTGCGCCGAACCAAGAACGACATCGATGAGCCCCTTCAGATTCTCGAGCCTGAAGGACTTGTGGATGTTCGGTTTCCGGAGATCGCAATCCACAATGATCACCTTCTCGCCGTGCGAGGCGAAGGTGAGCGCGAGATTCGTCGTCATGAACGACTTTCCTTCTCCCGGGATGGTGCTGGTTGTGAGAATGACCCTGGCATTCTTGCTCTCATCCTTGAGCCGCAGGCTGGAGTGAAGCGTCAGGAATGCCTCCGAGACCTGCCGGTCGGCATTGTTTATGACGATCTGAGCCTTGTCAGGCTGCTCCATTTTCTTGATTTCCGGAATGATGCCGATGAGGGGCAGTCCGATTACGGACTCGATGTCGTAGGAGCTTTTCACACGATCGTCCACGTATGCCACGAAGAACGCGAAGGCCAGGCCGAGACCCAGGCCACCCAGGAGCCCAAGCCCCAGATTGAGGGGGATATTTGGCGAGACAGGTTTTTTCGCGACAGCAGCACGATCGAGGATGCGCGCGCTCTGCGTCTCAATGGTGCTGGTCATCGAGGTTTCGCGCATGCGGCCGAGTATGTGCTGGAGCAGTTGCTCATTGATGCGAAAATCCCGCTCGAGATTCGTGTATTCCACGGCATAGCGATCGAGTTCGAGCGATCCGGCCTCCTGCGCCGCGAGCGCGTCGCGCGCCTCCTTGTCATTGCGCATTGCAGTCTCGTACTCCGACTTGATGGTGGTGGCGGCCGAATCGATGGCCTTCTTGAGCTCGCGCTCCGTCTGAACGAGGGAATTGTACGCCTCGATCATTTTCGGATGCTTCTCGCGGTAGCGCTCGCGCAGTTGAGCGATGACGATCTTCTGGGCTGCGAGCTGCTGGGTAAGCTGGGTAACCAGCGAGCCATTGGAGGTGGTGCCCGACTGCTGGCCGGAAATAAAAGATAGATCGAGGAGATTGCCGCCGGATTCCATGCGCTCCTTCACCTGGTTCCAGCGCACCTCGGCGTCCTTCAGGCGGGCCGCGGTGGTGGTGACGTACATATTGAGAGCCTTGAGCTTCTCAGTGACGATGTCCTTGCGCTGATCGAGCGAGACGAGGTTGTTCTTCTCGCGATAGTTTTGCAGTTTCACCGACAACTCATCGACCTTTTTGCGCTGCTCCTCGGCGCGCAGCTTGAGATCCTCGACCGCCTTCATGGACTCATCGATGCGGACGCGGGCGTTGTAGGAAATGTACTCGTCGACGAAATAATTGGCGATCTTGGCGGCGATTGTGGGATCGGGATGCTCATACTGAACCGTGAGCACGAGGCTAAGACGCTGGGGAACGATCTTGCGGTTTCTAGAGATGATCTGAGCGACCTGAATGGCCTCTCCCCCGCTATTATCCTTGATATAAGGGGCCTTGAACATTTCGAGATCGTTGCCGGTCAGCCTATCGGCCACCTTCTGAATGATCGTGGCGCTTTCCAGCAGCTTCACCTGCGTATTGAGATCCTCTGCTGAGCGCACCTCATTATCCATGACGCCCTGAACCTGCATGACCACGGGGTCCCGCCGGAAGACCTGAACTGAAGCCGTTGATTGATAGATTTTTGTCTGGCTGAGAGTAAATATCAGGGCGGAGGAGAAAACGACAAGGAATACGACCACTATGTACCAGATTCGCTCTCTGACTATGAGAACGTAGTCCTGCAGTGTCCGCTGCGCAGATCCATCTGAAGATCCATAGCCGTATCCATAACCATAGCCAGCCGTATAACCGGCATAACCTCCGCCATAGCCGCTACCTGACGGCTGCGCCGGCTGCTGCTTGTCCTTGTCTTGTGCTTGCATGTGTGAGGGCAAAATGGAGGCCAAAAGCGGATTGAGATCAGAGGATGCGTTCGGGAACGAATATCGAATCGTCCTTTTGGAGCTCCCATGAATCCTGCGTGGTCCCGTCGATGATTTCAGTGGCGTTGATCGTGAAGGTCTTGGCCGAGCCATCAGGCAGGCGACGGGTAAGCATGAGGCGCTTCTTGTCGGCCAGGCGCGTAAAGCCTCCTGCGCGGGTGATGGCCTGGAGCAGGCTAAGGCCTTTTTCCTGAGGGAACTCGATGGCGCCTGGATTGCCCACCTGCCCCTGAACATCGACGGTACGCTTTGCGTACTGAGTGACGACAAGGGTTACCTGGGGGTTGACCAAAAAGTCCTTATTGTAGAGCGAGGTGACTAGATCCTCGGCCTGCCGGAGCGTCTTTCCCTTGAGGTCAACCGTGCCGATGAGCGGCAGCGTAATTGTGAACTCCTGGGAGATGCGCACTTCGCGGGTGAGATCCTCCTCCTGGAACACCTGCACGCGGAGCAGATCGGACGGTTGAAGCAGGTAGTCGCTGACCTTGTCCGCGGACGGAGCCTTGCCTTCGGAATTCGGTTCCTGAGCGAGGCAGGAGCCCAGAACGACAAATGAAAGGAGGAGTCGGATGTAATCTCGTGGGGACATTGGAAAAAAAAACGGAAGAAGACCTGCGAAGATCTTCCTCCGTCCAGAAATGATCAAGTCACCGGGCTAGTATCGGAAATTAGTAGCGGAAGTTCGCCGATAGCGAGAAAACGCTGTTGTTGAAACTGCTTCCGGCAAGAGCGGAATCGTTATTGCGATACGTGTAGCCGCCGACGACGCTGACGACCGCGTTGATCATATAGGTGGCGTTGAGTCCTCCCTCGAAATACTTGTCGGTGCGGGAGCCGGTGCCGAGGTAGGCGATCGAGCGATAGCTCAAGGTAAAGCCCGTGGACCATTCTTCGGAGAGTTTGCTCTGAACGCCGAAGTTGTAAGACATGTTCCGTTGTGTCGCACCCGTGCCGCTCACGCCGTAATCGTTGCTCACGCCAAAACGAATGGAGGTTTTCTCCGAAGCTGCATAAGTGAGGCTAGTGTCGATACCGGGCGTGCTTTCGGAATCAATGTTCTTGCTGAAGGTGCGCTGGGTATAACCGACCGCCAATGTGCCGCTCAGTTTCGGGGTGAATTCGCCGCGCGCACCTATGCTGTAGAAAGCGTCACGGCTGTCGCTTCCCGTAGTGAGCTTGGTGTCACGATAACGAAAACCGAAACTCATGTCGACCTTGGGAGTGACTTCGTAGAAAAAGTTGACCGGAATCGTCGTGATCTTGCTGTCATCGAATCCACTCTTGATATATTTGGTGTCGTCATAGCTGACCCCGGCTCCGATGCTCGATTTTTCGGTCATCGAAATCTCGGATCCGCCACTGACCTTGAAAAGGTCGCGTCGGGCGAACGAATCGCCATTTGGAATCACCGTATCGACGGTATTCTGCGCGAGCTGGTCAAAGGATGCATCAAGGTTCATCTTGAGCTTTTGATCATCGTAAGCGCTTGTAAAACCAATGGATGAGAGATTTGTATCCAAGATTGAGTGATCGCTGTATCTATCGCTCGTCAACTTATAGAAAAGATGACCTTTGGTCAGGGCATTATTGCCAAATACGAGATCCAGCCCAGGAGAGACCTGATAGATGATGTCACTCTTTTTATTGTTTGAAAGGAGAACGTTGTCGTCGGCACGGATACCCAGTGTGCCAGTCAGAAATAATTCGGCGTTGTCGCCGACGGCTAAAAAAGGTGCGGCTTGGGCAGCAAGACTGAGTGCAGCAAGCGCGACGGTGTATTTGAGGGCTGTGTTCATGGTGCTGGGAAAAATAACGAATTACTAGGGCTGGCTGAATGTGATCTGCGTTTCTGGTGAAAACGACTCACTTATTAGCCTAAGGGTCAATTTCTTATTTTCAAGCTGCAATCTATTATCGCCTGCTGTTTTTTTCACCATTTCCCTCACCGCACAATGAGGTCCCTCGGATCATCCATCTATGCCACTTGAGTAGCTACAACCCCGGAACGCCCGTCCAAGGGAGCCATTTTCTGATCGCACACGGGAATAGCGGCCCTGTCTTCGAGCAATTGGCGGGCAAAATCGTCGAGGCGAATGAAGTTTACGCCCATAGCCCTGCATTTTGAGAGGAGTTGTTGGAAAAACGCCCTGCGACCCATTCCTTCCAATTCGGCGTGGATGGTGAGCACATTTAGCCGATCTTCCCTCAGCAATCTGAGGTAATGGGGAACAAGGGTGCCGTCCGGGTACTCGGGACGGCCCATGAGTTCGTCGAGTGTGGGCAGGGTCGAGGGTATCTCCAGCGTGGCAAACACCCGGCCCTCCACCCGGGGGAAGAAGGGACTGATGCCGCGCGTATCGCTGGAATAGAGGAGCTTCGCCTCGTCATAGACCTGTCTGCTGCGAGCGTTGCTCTGCCAGCCGGGGGCGCCTGCGGCGAGCGCGTCCGAGCCGAAAATGCGACGGAACTCGTTTCGGGCAGCATCGAACTCGGAGCGAATGGCCTCAAGGGGCAAAGTTTGGACGTAATCCTGCCACCGGTAGTGGTTGTTGCTGTGTATTCCGACTTCGAAACCTGCTTCCCGCACGGCTCGAATGATGCGGGTCTGGCGATGGCCGATGTGCGGGGCCGGGAGCAGTGTGCCATTCAGCAAGGTTCGGATTCCATAAATGCTGACGACGCTCGTGCGGCTGACCTTCTTGAAGAAGTCGGGACGAAAAATGCGGGTGATGGCACGCTCCGTCTGATCCGGCCCCAGTGAGAACAAAAAGCAGGCAGGCACGCCGTGCTCCCGGCAATCGGACACCAAGTTGGGCACGCCGAAACGCGTGCCCCTGTCGGTATCCACATCGACCTTGATGGCCAGGCGGACTGACATCGTCGCTTACTCCAGGGAATAATCCTTGTGGGCCAAGTGGTAGTCGAGCGTCAGGCGGATGGCGGTCTTCAGATTGTAGCGAGGCTTCCAGCCCAAGCGCTTTTTGGCGTTCGCTATGGAGGGAACGCGTTTTTGAATGTCCTGGTAATATTTCCCGAAATACTGGCTGGAGGGCACTTTGACCACCCGTGCTTTCTCGGCGTTTTCGCGATACTCGGGGTATTCCTTGAAGGCCTCGATCATGAGCTTGGCAAGCTGGGCGACGCTCACCTCGTTGGCGGGATTGCCGAGATTGAAGATCTGGCGCGAGGCGCATCCGTCCTTGTTTGCGATGATCCGGATGAGGGCGTCCACGCCGTCGTCGATGAAAGTAAAGGAACGGCTCTGCTTGCCACCATCGACGAGCTGGAAG
>JBAZHQ010000031.1:0-22204 GCA_041652235.1 Opitutaceae bacterium
GCTCACTTTGTTGTTGGGCAGGCAACTCTCCCGGGTGATCGCGAGCGGAGCCGCCGCCACGTCGTCCGAGCGCGCAATCGCGGTGGTGGAACGAAAACCGCCATAGGAATATATGATGCTCAGGGTCAGCGGCTGTCCTGCGAGCGCCTTGCCCGCCTCGCCGGTCGAAGCAAGCAGCCCGCGCGCTGAATCCGCGTTGAATACGACTTTCGCCTTCTGGTCCGCACCGACCATAGCCTGGACCGCAACCCGGCCATCGACGCGCAGTCGCTCGGTTCGGAGGAACAACAGTCCGACGACGACGAGAGAAACGATGATTCCGGCCGTGCCCACGGACAGCAGAAATTTCCTCCCCTTGCGATCCACCAGCATGACGGCCACCATCGTCATGAAGAAGTTGACGAGGGTGAAGAGCAGATTGCCATAGTGGGCCTGGACGTCGGAAAGTCCGCTCTGGATGAAGATATTCGCATTAAAGCCGATGACCGAGTTGATGCCGGTGGTCTGATTGCAGGCGAGAATCACGCACGCCAGAATGAAGGGGATCACATATTTGCGGCTGAGCAGAGACTCCTTCGCGCTGTTGCTTCCCGACGCCTTGGTCTCTTCGGCGGCAGCATTGGCCACCATCTCCTGAAATTCTATCTCAGCCTGCGTCTCATCCCTGGAGCGCAGCAATGCCGCGCGAACTGCATCCTTTCTGCCGCGCAGAAAAAGCCAGCGCGGAGATTCAGAGACCAAAAAACTGCCTATGACAAACAACACGCCGGGCGGCAGCGAAACCCAGAAAATGCTGCGCCACGCCGTATCCTTGAAGGCGAGCAGCCTGGCCGCATCGCCGAGCTTGGCGACTTCATCGACCCGGTAGCTGAAATAGAGCGCTATGACGGCCGCGATGACGAAACCGAACACCAGCATCCACTGGAAAACACCGGTGCCTTTGCCGCGGCTTTTTGCACCCAGACATTCCGCGAGGTAGAGAGGGATGACGACGCCGATCAGGCCGCCGCTGACGCCTTGCAGCAGGCGACCGAGAACTAGGTTTCCATAGCCATGCGACAAGGCGATCATCGGAATGCTGGCGACGAAAAGCGCGCCGCTGAGCGCCATCAGCTTTTTGCGGCCCATCCAACCGGCCAGAATGCCGGCAAACAGGGTCGAGATGACGCTTCCCAACAAGACCGCAGCCACTACGAACGACAACTGTCCCGCATTGAGTCCGGAAGTCGCCTCCATGTAGGGCAAAGCGCCGGCGATAATGCCGACGTCGATGCCGTAGAGCAGACCTCCAAGTCCGGCGACGAAAAGGAGCAGGCGGTTATAGTTGATTTGCGGAGTGGTGGAGGATGCTGAGGTGGACACGTGGAGTGATGTTGGGGTCGAAATTTATTGCGCAGCAGAGGCTGGCTTAGCTGGCGGGGTTATGGTGGAAAGCAGATGTTGTTACCACGACTGGTCGGAAAGGCTTGCGCGCAGGTTTTTGTTCAGCCGCTGCGGCGACTCGCAACCATGTGCGTCTTTTTTGAAGCGAAACGAAAGACAGCGAAAATAGGCTGGCAAAGGCGCCAGCACTGACTGGAGCTAGAGACGGACATTGCGCAGAAATTCATCGGGGGCATAACGCTTGAAGGCTTCGATCGCCTCATATTCCGCCAGGCCGAGGGTGTTATAGGATTCGGCCAGCCGCCGGCTGCGATCCTCCGTGCGCTGCCAGAACTCGCGGCGGTCATCGCTTGGGAACAAGGCCTGATCCTTCTGCGTCTCGTGGCGGAAAATGGCGCGACGGCGGCGCAACACCTCCTGCGGGCTGAGCGGCACGGCCATATCTATCTCGTCAAGTTCCCATTCGTTCCAGGCGCCGCGGTAAAGCCAGAGCTCCGTTTCCGCGAACCACGGTTCCCCGGCGCTTCGCGCCAGCGCCTCATGCAACGCGTGAAGGCAGACCCGGTGCGTGCCATGCGGATCGTCGAGGTCGCCGGCGGTATAGATCAGGTGCGGACGCAACTCGCTCAAAAGGCCGTGCATGATATCCACGTCCTTGTCGCCGAGGCGATAGTGGCGCACAGTGACCGCATCGTAGAACGGCAGGTCGAGGAAATGCAGCCGTTCCTGCCGCACCCCGCAGACCCGTGCGGCGGCAGTGGCCTCGTGGCGGCGCACCAGGCCTTTCAAGCGCCTGAAATCAGCCGCAGGCGGCAACTCGCCGGTCGCCTCGTAGGCGGAGCACCAGGAGCTGATCTGGGCGTTGACGGTGTTGCCGGCAAGGCCGGCGTCGCGCATGAAAACCAGCGCGCGCCAAAGTGTCTCGTCCGACACGGAATTGGATCCGGAGACCTGATACGCTACATGAACCTCGTGGCCATGCTCCACCAGGCGGCAAAGCGTGCCACCCATCGAGATCACGTCGTCATCCGGATGCGGCGAGAGAATGAGCACGCGTTTCGGGAACACCCCCGCGGACGATGCCCGGAGCGGACGGGCCGGCGCGTCGCCCGGCAAAGTCCGGCGCGGATCGCGGCCGCCCGGCCAGCCGGTGATGGTGTGCTGCATCTGGTAAAATCCGGTGAGATTCGCCTCATAGGCCGAGCCGCAGACCCGCAGCAGATCCTGCAATCCGGCTTCGTTGTAGTCGTCGTCGGTGAGCTTGAGGATGGCCTTCTTGCTCTGTCGGGAAAGCCACAGAATCGCCCGCCGGATCATTCTTTCGTCCCAGGCAAGGTTCTGGTCTTCGAGCGGCCCGAGCAGCCACGGCGTCCTGAAGCGGGTCAACGCGCCGGACGAGGCATGATCGAGGATGAAAAGCGCATTCTCGTGCTGCTGCAAAAACGATGCGGTCACCTGGGTCGTGACCTCGTGCTCCACGGCGCTGCGCACGATGTCGGCCTTGTGCTGGCCCCAGGCCATGAGCACAACCCGGCGCGCCTCCAGGATGGTTCTTACGCCCATGCTGAGCGCATAGTGCGGCGTGTGTTCCTCTCCTCCGAAATCGCCGGCGGCATCGCGCCGGGTAAGCGGATCGAGCGTGACCAGCCGGGTGCGCGAATGCGAAGGACTGCCAGGTTCGTTAAAGCCGATATGACCCGTGCGCCCGATGCCGAGGATCTGAAAATCGATGCCTCCGGCCGCGCGAATCTTCTCCTCATAGGCGCGACAGTACACGTCGATCTCCGCCTGCGCCACGCTGCCCGAGGGCATATTGATGTTCTCCGGCGCGATATCCACATGGTCGAACAGGTGGCTCCGCATGAAGTGCAGGAAGCTTTGCGGGTGTTCCGCCGGAAGCGGATAGTACTCGTCGAGATTGAAAGTGACGACGTTGGCAAAGCTCAGCTTTTCCTCCCGATGCATGCGCACCAATTCCGAGTAGAAAGCAATCGGCGTAGAGCCGGTCGCCAGGCCGAGCACGACAGTGCGGCGTTCCTGCTGGCGCTGGCGGATGAGCTCGGCCACTTCTTGCGCCACGGCGCGTGATGCCGCCGCGCTGCTGGCGAAAACAGCCAGCGACACGTGTTCATAACTGCAGCGGATCAGAGGCACGGCGTTCATTACGGATAATCGGAGAATAAGGCCAATATAATAAGGTTGGTGCCGCTCATAAGAAATGGCAGAAACGACGGAGTTTTTAACAAATATGCTACTGCCGAAAAGCCCCACCCTTGAGACCCTGGCGATGGACCTGCCGCATCCGCCCCACCCGCTGCTAGGCCGCCGCCCAGGGCCGCTCGTGCTGCCGGATAACATCGCATGCTTTCAACGGCGGTCCGCGTCCGAGCTTAACCGGCCCCGGAGCGGGCGCGCCCTGCACAACCGTTTTGTGCTCATCATCGCCCTGAAGTCCTCGGGGACCGTCTGCGTCAACGATCGCATCATCCGGCTCGGCACGGGCGAAGGCCTGTTGATCTTTCCGTTCCAGTTTCACCACTATATCGACGTCGGGAAGAAGGATATCCTCTGGATCTTCATCACGTTTGACATGGCGAACGCCGAGTCGCTTCAACCGATGCAGTACCGCCCCTTCGTCTTCACCCCGGAAGCGCGGGGCTTGGCGACCGAGTTGATTGCCGTCTATCAGAAGGAAGGCAGCATGTCGGAACTCCCCGCCTTGCTGCTGGCGCTGCTGTTGGCGCGCCTGCGGCGACAGGAACCGGCGCCGCGCCGCAGACTGGATCTCGCCGGCGCCCCGGGCATGGTCATGCAGGTCAATCAACTGATGAGCAAAAATAACGAGCCGCTCGGCATCAAGGAGATCGCCGCCGCGCTCGGCATCAGCCAGAGCCATCTCCGTGCGCGATTCCGCGCTTCATGCGGCGTCAGCCTGGGGCGGCACCTGCGGCGGCTGCGCCTGGAGCGCGCCCGCGGCCTGCTGCGACTCACTCCCAATCGCGTCTCGGAGATCGCCGAGCAATGCGGCTTCAATTCGATCTATAGTTTCAGCCGCGCCTTCAGCGCCGCCTTTGGCCAGCCCCCCATCGCCTACCGGCAATCCGCCGCCCCGCGCGACAGCGCCAAACGCAGCCGCACGCACACGGTCTAAAAGGGACACGATTCCGGCTCATGGCATCCGAGCCCGCGATGCCCGATGAATCGAAACGAAGTCGACAGGGGGAATGGCGATGAACACAGTGCGGCTGCATGACCGCATCTGCAGGTTTTAGAGCCGCCTTCGACCAGATGCCATGGCTGTCCAAGCTCATCGTCTTGGCGCTCGTGGGATCTATTGTGGCGCTCAGTCTGCAACTCTGGCCTTCGTGGATGCAGAATCCCGACCTGTCGCATGGAAGGTTCATGCCCTTGGTGTTCCTGCTTCTTCTCTACGAGAGCCGACGCCACGGTCCCCTGCGTTTTCTAAGGACCGGCTGGAAGACAACCCTTGCCGTTGGCGGGTTGGCGCTCTCCTCAATCGGCACGCTCGTCGCCGCCGGCCTCTGGGCAGCGGTTCTCGAATGGAACCACGATCTGGTGGTCTTCTCCATGGCCGTGTCCGCCGGCCTGCTGCTTGGGGCCGCGCTGATCGCATTTTCTGATGCGAGAGTGCGCCTGCTGCCTTTCAACTGGACCGCCTGCACCGCCATCATCCTCTGGCCGATCAGCGCCCCCATCCCGCCCGGCTCCTACACCCGGATCAGCGTCGGACTCCAGCTCTGGATCAGCAGCTCTGTCGTCAAAACACTCAACCTTCTCGGAGTGGCGGCATATCAGACCGGGAATATCATCGAGCTGGCGCGGACAAGCCTCGGCGTGAATGAAGCCTGCAGTGGCGTGCGCAGTCTCATATCCTGTCTTTTCGCAGGTTTCTTCCTCTCTGCCACGCTGGTGCGGCACCCACGGGCCCGCTTCGCGATCATCGTGCTGGCCCCGCCGCTAGCCCTGGGAATGAACTTAATCCGCTCGCTCATCCTCGCCCTGCTGGCAAATGCCGGGATCGACATTTCGGACGTCTGGCATGACACCGCCGGGCTGGCCGTCATAGGATTGACCACTCTTTTGCTCGCAGGTCTGGCACTTTGGCTGGAACGGGGTTCCGACAAAGAAGCCGACAAGCCAGATACCGTCCCGCCTCAAAGAATAGGATTGCCGCTCTCCCATGTCATCGTCGCGGCGGCCTTGGCCCTGTCCGCATCCCTTGTCGGGTTCTTCTATGCGAATAGCCACCGCTCGCATTCGGGCGATGTTCGTTCCCCCGATCTGGCCACCCTCCTGCCCGTCGCTCCGCCGGGATGGCAGACTGAGACTGCAACGGATTTTTCGAGCTATCGTAATATCTTGCTCACCGATAATCTCGTTCAGCGCGCTTATCGGCGCGGATCGGAGGGGCACGAGATGTTGATCTCAATCTACATCGCCTATTGGAAACCCGGCCAGGCCTCCGTGAGCCTCGTGGCTTCGCATACTCCCGATGCCTGCTGGCCCGGAACGGGATGGGTCTCGCAACTTGATCCTTCTCCCAATGAAAAACTGCGGATTGAAGGCCGGATTCTTGCATCCGCCGAATCGCGCTGCTTCGACAATTCGGGTTATCGCCGATATGTCTGGTTCTGGCATCTTCATAACGGCCGCCCGATTCCCTACCAGGATCCCAATTCCTTCAAGGAGCTGCTCAAGATCGCTTGGCAATATGGGTTCCGGCACCATGGCGACCAGTTCTTCATCCGCATTTCCAGCAATCGCCCCTGGAACGAAACCGCTGAGGAGCCCTTGGTAAAACAATTCTTCCAAGCGATGCAGCCATTGGGACTTTAACATACATTCCCTTGTTATTTTATAGCAATATCTTGCAATCTCTCCATGCTGGGATTCCCACGTAGTTCGAGATAAGTAAAGTTGCTAGCAGAATATAATTTGCATATAGGGGTTTCACCCTAGATATTGTTCGCACGATGTCACTACGGCGGTTATCCAAAGCTCTCCAGATTCTCCTTCCGCTCCTTCTGGGCGTGGGGAGTCTGGCTCACGCCGGCACCGCAACCTCCATCAGTGGGCTCTACTATACGGGGTTAACCTCAAGTGGCGGTCTGCAGAGCGGTGGCAGCCAGGACGGGAACTGGGATGTCACTTGGGCTTCAACCAATGGAGGCTCATCCAGAAACACTTCTTTCCAGGGTTCTGCCTACGTCGTGGACTCAAGCTTTGTATCTTCCGTCGCCTGGGTTCAGAATACCAGTTCCGCACAATGGATCACGGCTCCAGGAGCATTGGACCCTGGGGATGGCACCTACAATAGCGGCGGCTCCTATCTGCCCGGCAACGGCACCTCCGGTTCGAATAATGGCATTTATATCTATACCCTGGCATTCACCATTACGGGGACCGGCGGCGGCACGGTGTCAAACCACGTGTCCATTTCCATGACTTTGGCTGCGGACGATGAGCTTAGGCTTTATGTGAATCCATCGGGCAACGGGGGGAGTCTTCCCACCGGAACTGCAGCCTTTAGCATCGGCGCCGGCGCATGGACCAACACCGTCTCCAAAACCATAGATAATTATAATCTCAACAACGCTACTTTTAAGATTGGAACCAACTATCTCGTGGTCGTGGTCGAAAATACCGATAGTCACACTGGCAGTAATTCGACCACGAATTGGAATGCCGGCGGCTTCATGATGTATCAGGTCGGAGCGGTCGCGACGATCGATGGACAGCCCGTACCCGAGATGGCTCCATGGATGCCCATCGCAGGCGCTCTCGGTCTTTATGGCTTGTTCGCCTTCCACCGTAGGCGCCGCCAGCCGGTCGTCGATTCAGCCGCCTGCTAATGGCTCACTTGAGCGCATCGGCGAGGAGTTCGGTCTCCAGCTTTGAGAGGGTGCCGGGATCCAGCGAAGCCAGGACGATGCGCGCCTGGGCCTTGTCGCCTGTTTTCGCGAGAATATAGCCGTACGCAAACGCGAGCGCGCTCGACTTCTTCCACTCCTTCGAGACAGGCCGAAGCAATCTGTGGGCCTCGGCATGGGAGCCGTGTGTGGCGAGTACGAACGCATAGGTTGCACGATAGGTCACATTCTCGGGATGGTGCTCGAAATTATCGCGTGAGATGCGTTCTGCGCCGGGATAGTCCCTTCCCGTGAGAGAGGCGAAGAACGCGTAGTTGTTTCCGATTGCTTCATCGTGGGAGCGAAGCCCGCGCAAGCTGCGATAGGCCTCAAATTGCCCGATGGCATCGCGCTGGACTTGATAATGTCGCAACAGGGCGCCCAGCGCCTGCATCTCCACCCCGGGAACCTCCGATGCGATTTTGAAAAGCAGTACTCCTTCGTCGCTCCAACCCCAGGAATAAATCGTGTTGGCGGCAAACAGCGCATGGGCTCCGTTGGATTCGGCATGAGCCTTGAGAGTGTTCCATAACTCATTTTCGCGCTCCGCCTGTTTGAGCTGGCGCGCGGCAAGCATGCCGTATGCCCAGCCCATGAAGCGCAGCTTTTCTCCAAAATCCACCGTCTGCACCAACTGCTGCAATTCGTTCCAACTCCCCGTCTGTCTCAAGGATTCCGCCATGGAGATCGCCACGGCGGGCGGGCTCGTCAGCGATGACGGCAAACCATGAGCCCATCGAAATGCCTCCGCACCTTGGCCGATCCGATTCAGCCAGCCGATGAGCAGGGCGGCCTGGCTGGGATCGGAGGCATGGGCTTTCTCCATCTGAACCAAAACCTGCTTAAATTCCTTTTCGTCGGATCTCAATAGACCAAGCAGGCAATTGGGAATGTCGCCAAGCGTGCAGCCTGGATGACTCTTCAATGCCTGGGCCCACTTGAGCATGCCCGGGGCGTTGTCATGAACCAGGGCGTCCGCAAGAAGCGCGCGTATGGCGGATGCGCCGATATCCGACCGCTCGGCCCATTTCTCAAGCAACGCAAGACCGCGCTGGCGGATGGCAGGATGTGCGGAATTCACCAGCACGATGCCCAACGGGACTTCATCGACCGCCATCGGACCATCCAGCTTGAGCGCCGCTTCGAAATGTTCCTGGGCCAGGTTGAGCTGCCCTTTCCTGCGTGCGATCTCGCCGGCGATGCGACGTGCGAGAGAGGAGGATTCCAGGAACGCCGCAGGCAGATATGCCAGGGCCTTGTCGGCGTCGTCCAGTTTATCCGCCTGGATGGCGGATGAAGCCCATGCCAACACATAGGTGTCGCCCCATTGGCTGACCTCCGCGGCATAGTGCGCGTAATTGAGCGCCATCGCCTTGTTGCCGTTCAGCCGGGCCAGTTCCGCAGCCATCTGCCACACGACCGGATTCTCAGGCGCGATCGAGAGGGCCTTTTGAACGGACTCCGAGGCGCGATCGAGACGCCCGGCTGCAAGCCATTGCCGCGCCATGCCGATGGCCGTCCGCTCGCTCCACCAGGGATGTATCCAGATCCAGGTTGCGCCGATCATGACTCCGCCAAGCAGAAGGCCATAGACAGCCAGGCGAAATCGGCGGTGTTCCTCCCACGCATCGAGGATCCGCCAATACTGATCGCGAAGATCGAAGAGCCTCACACGGGAGAGGAAACGCCGGCTCCGCCCCATCGGTAAATCGCTGTCGCCATCCTCTCTCTCGTGCTCCCCTTCTGTGTTTTGGTTAGGCATGACGCCGGATAGGAAATGAATTAAAGCGATTTTCAAACTACGCCGGAATCGGAATAACGCGAATGGACCGTGGAACTTGTTTTTACGCCCCGCCACCTGCAAAAAGAATTGATGGTTGCAGGACTTTCCCGCCCTTGAGAAGAACCCCGTTGCATTCCGCACCATGCACGCCCGCCTCGCCGAACTCTTCGCCCGTCGTTTTGGAGCACCTCCCGCAACATCCGAGGAGCTTCGTCCTCACGGATCCAATCGCAGGCTGTTCCGGATGCATTCCTGCGACGGACGCAGGATCATAGGCGTCGAACATGCGGACCACGACGAGAACCTAGCCTTTATCTCCTTCTCGCGCCATTTCCGCACCGCTGGCCTGCCGGTGCCCGAGATCTACGCCGAGGATCAGGCCCAGGGAATCTACCTCGAGGAAGATCTTGGCGACACGACTCTGTTCGACCTCCTGCAGCGAGAACGCGGTGACTCGCCCGATATTCCCGACGCAGTGGCGTCCGTCTATGAGGAAGCGGTGCGGCTTCTGGCCCGGTTCCAGATCGAGGCGGGGCGGGGCCTGGACACCTCGCTATGCTACCCTCATGCCGCCTTCGACCGGCGCTCGATGATGTGGGACCTGAATTATTTCAAGTACTACTTCCTGAAACTGGCCGAAGTCTCCTTCCATGAGCAGAAACTCGAAAACGACTTCGATGCGCTCTGCGCTTATCTGCTTCGTGCGCCGAGCGACTTTCTGCTCTATCGCGATTTCCAGTCGCGCAACATCATGGTGCGCGATGGCAAGCCCTGGTTGATCGACTATCAGGGATGCCGGCGCGGCGCCCTGCCTTACGATCTCGCATCCATCCTGCTCGATTCCAAGGCGAACCTTCCCTTCGCCTTTCGCGATCGTCTCAAGGAGGTCTACCTGAAGGCAGCGGCGGCTCTCACTCCGATCGATCGGGCGCGCTTCGATGAGTTCTTCCGGGGCTTTTCGCTCATCCGCATTCTTCAAGCTTTGGGCGCCTACGGATACCGCGGCTTCTACGAGCGCAAGACTCACTTCCTGCAAAGTGTCCCCTACGCGATACGGAACCTCGAGCACCTCATGGAGGAGGGCGATCTGCCCGTCGCCCTGCCCTCCCTCAACGAGGCCCTGCGCCGGATCGTGCGCTCCACGCGCCTGAGGGAAATCGTCGCCGCGCCGCTTCCCCTCACTGTGCGGATCGAGAGCTTTTCCTACAAAGGCGGCTATCCGGAGGACAGCTCGGGACATGGCGGCGGCTTTGTCTTCGATTGCCGCGCCCTTCCTAATCCCGGACGCGAGCAGCGCTTCGCCCTTCTTACCGGTCGCGACCCGGAAGTGGCCGACTGGCTTCTCAAGCATAACGAGGCGGGTAAGTTCCTGGCGCAGATCAACTTGCTCCTTGCTCCCGTGATCGAGACATACCAGAAACGTCATTTCTCTCATCTCTCCGTAGCCTTCGGCTGCACCGGAGGCCAGCATCGCAGCGTCACTTGCAGCGAAGCCCTTGCCCGCTCGCTCCGCGAACGCGCGGGGATCACAGTCGAGGTGCACCACCGCGAATCCGCCAACTGGCCCAAGGCATGAAAGCCATGGTTCTCGCCGCGGGACGCGGCACCCGTCTCAGCCCCCTTACCGACGCGCGCCCCAAGGCGCTCGTGGAAATCGGCGGCGTTACGCTTATCGAGCATGTGCTACGCCGCCTTGCCGGTGCGGGAGTCACAGAGGCCATTGTCAATCTGCATCACTTCGGGGAACAAATACCGCCATATCTGGAAAAGCACGGCCTCTTCGGGCTCAAGCGGATCGCCTACTCGGAGGAACCGGAATTGCTCGACACCGGCGGCGGCCTGAAGAAAGCGGCATGGTTCTTCGATGACGGACGCCCTTTCCTCGTGCACAACGCGGATGTTCTCAGCGATATCGACCTTGGGGCCTTGATGAGCGCCCATGTGCAGTCGGGAACGCTGGCCACTCTTGCCGCCAAACCCCGGCCCACAGCACGGCCCTTGTTTTTCGATGCAGGGGGCCGGCTGGTCGGGCGCCGCTCGGCGGGCAAAGGCGACGAGTTTGCGCGCGCACCGGAGGGAGAGTGCATCTCGGCCGGGTTCTGCGGAATCCAGGCTGTTTCTCCCCGCATCTTCGATCTGATGACCGAGACAGGAGCCTTCCCGATCATCGCCTGCTACCTGCGGCTTTCGAGTGTGGGCGAGAAAATCCTCGCCCATCGCGTCGATGCCGCCAAATGGCGAGACTGCGGACGCCTCGAAGACCTCCGGCCTCTCTGAGCACACAGGTTGTCCCAATCCTGGGACAGTCTTCTCTCGGTTCTGGAATGGGATTCATCGACCACTCAATCCATGATTATCCCATAATCCTTTATCTCATTGTCTTACGAATAGAATAAGTGCCTGGCACGCCTCTTGCGTTAACAAGGGAGACACCGCTCTGATCATGACCGACATACGCTTTGCACTCAGGACCCTTTTTAAGACTCCCGGCTTCACCGCCGTGATCATTCTCACGCTCGCGCTTGGCATCGGCGCCAACACCGCCCTTTTCAGCGTGATCAACACCTCCCTGCTGCGCCCGCTTCCCTACGAGGAATCGGAGCGCCTCGTGGAAGTGACCTCCACGACAAAGGGCGGCGACGCGCTGTCTGTTGCGTATCCGGATTTTGTCGACTATAAGCAGCAACAGCAATCCTTCGAGGCTTTCACCGGCTTCTACACCGATTCGGTTAACTTAACCACGAGCAGCGGAACCGAGCGCGTCAGCACGGCTTTCGTCGATTGCGATTTCTTTCGCACGCTGCGCGTGAAACCGGCGGCAGGCGCAGATTTCTCCGCGTCGGACGATCTTCCTGCCGCCGCCCCCCTTGCGCTGGTGAGCCACGACACCTGGCAGAAGCGCTTCGGCGGAGCGCCTGATTTGATAGGCCGCCAAGTGTTGCTCGCCGGAAAATCCATCACGGTCGCCGGAATCTTACCCAGAAATTTCAGGTTCTATAGGCCCGCCGAATTCTACGTCCCTCTGGCGCCCTTCACGCAGGAATTCTACATGAATATGCGTCAGAGCCACTATGGAGATTTCCATGTGATCGCCCGGCTCAAGGCAGGGATCTCGCTTGAGGCTGCAAGCGCGGAGGTGAACGCGATCGCCACTCGGCTCCAAAAGACCTACCCGAAGACCAACACAGGGATCGGCGCCTCCACCTATTCCCTTCAGGAAAGGATCGGTGGAGGATCACGCGAAACCCACTTCCTTCTTCTCGGCGCCGTGGGCATGGTGCTGCTCATCGCCTGCGTCAACGTGGCCAACATGCTTCTCTCCCGTGCTTGCGCCCGCGAAAAGGAGATGGCGGTGCGGGTTGCCCTGGGCGCGGGCCGCATGCGCATCGTCCGCCAGCTTCTCACCGAGAGCCTGCTGCTTGCGGGAGCCGGCGGCATCGTTGGCATTCTTTTCGGACAATGGCTCTACACAGCCCTGGATTCCCTCATCCCCTATGGCATGAGAGTTCTCAGCGCAAACGCCGCCTCCTCTAATCTCGACTGGCGCGTGATCTTCTTCTCCGTCGCAGTATCCCTGATCACGGGAATTGCCTTCGGCCTTGCTCCCGCCTGGCAGCTCTCTCACGCGTCTCCCCACGATGCCCTCAAGGACCGTTCGTCCAGCGGCACCCGGCACATAGGTCGCTTCCGCGTAAGCGACCTATTGGTGGTTACCGAGGTCGCCCTTGCCGCCATGCTCCTGATCGGCGCAGGCCTGATGATTCGCAGTGTCTGGCGCCTCAAGAACCAGAGCCTGGGCTTTCAACCGGAACATCTCGTCACGCTCCAGATCTCCACGCCTTCGGGCCGCCTCAACAATGACCCGGTCCGTGTGCAGGCTTTCTACGAACAGGCCGCCGAAGCCGTCCGACGCCTGCCCGGCGTGGAAGGCGTGGGCATCGTCAACAACCTCGCCTTCGGCTATGCCAACTCAAATATCATGTTCTATTTGAAAGACCGGCCCGTGCCTGCGGCTGGCGAATTCCCCTTCGTCCGCAACCGTTCGGTCGATCCGGATTACTTCAAGACCATGGGCATTCCCCTCGTCCGCGGACGCATCTTCGAACGCACGGACAGGCGGCCTGCCATCCCAGCAGGGAAAGCCGATATCCCGGCGCTCCTAGCCGCCTATCGCGACTTCGTCATCGATGCAGTCGTAAGCCAAAGCTTTGCCAAACGCTACTGGCCTAAAGAGGACGCCGTTGGAAAAGTCTTCCGCATGGGAACCCCGGAGACTCCTTTCGGTTGGGTGCAGATCACTGGTATCGTCGGCGACGTAACCCAAAACTCTCTCGGGCAGGACGACTTTGAAGAGATTTACTTGAGCTTCCGCCAGTGGACGATGCCAGCGCATTTCGGTCTCGTGATCAGGGCGAGCGGCGAACCGGCTTCCCTGATTTCATCCATTCGCAACACACTTCAGGAGTACTCCAAGCTCGACCCGGTGTATGACATCCAGCTCCAGACCACGCGTATCGAAAACTCCGTTTACGACCGCCAGTTCAACTCCCGCCTCTTCGGCTTCTTCGCCGCCGTCGCACTCATTCTTTCTTTGATCGGCATCTACGGAGTGCTCGCCTTTGCCGTCGGCCGCCGCACTCGCGAATTCGGCATTCGCATCGCCTTGGGCGCCCGGCCAGGCCAGATGCTCCGCGAAGTGCTGTCGCGTGGCCTCTGCCTGATCGTTCCCGGCATCGCCATCGGTCTTTTCGCAGCCTGGATTCTGAGCCGCATGATACAGAGCCAGCTCTACGGGATCGCCGCCACCGATGCGTCCACTTACGCCATCGCCGCCATCGCGCTCCTCGCAGCCGCCCTGGTCGCCTGCTGGCTCCCCGCCCGTCGCGCCACCCGCATCGATCCTGTCGAAGCGTTGCGCGCAGAATAAGAGCTATAAGTTGCATGCTGTAGGCTCTCAGTCGGAGTCTTCTGACGCGAGCCGGCTGTCGGCTGTCCGCTCAGAAACTTACACCCCTTATGCTCTTACGCTCTTAAGCTCTCAAAATCCCTCCGCGACCTTCTTTCCCCTTTGCGACCTTTGCGTTCCTTCAGTGCTCATACTTAAGGCTTAACGCGTATAACTTACAGCCTTCTCGGCAGGCCCTGACTCAACTGTAACTTTCGCCCCTCTGCCGTGTTTTCCACCTAAGCGCTCCTGCGCCCCTTCACACTTAATCCATGAAAACAATTCTAGCCCTCCTCTCCGCTCTTGCCTTCACCATCGCCGCCCAGGCGAAGGTTTCAGAGACGATCCAGCAGACACATCCTTTCTCTCCAACCGGCTCGATCGAGCTTTCCAACGTCAACGGCCGCGTCGAAATCGCCGCCTGGGACAAAAACGAAGTGAGCATCGAGGCGGTGAAAACCGCTCCCGATGACGAAGCTCTCAAGCGCATCGAAGTGAGAATCGATGCCGGACCCTCAAGCCTGAGCATCATCACGCACCATGAGAAGAAATGGTATGGCTCAAGCAGGGGCGAAGTGTCCTACAAATTGCGCGTGCCTTCAGGTGTGGCCTTGAAAGCAATTGAAACCGTGAACTCCGATGTGACCATCGCCAGTGTTCGAGGCAAAGTATGCGCCGGCACAGTCAACGGCTCCATACATGCTTCCGACGTTTCTTCCAACGTCACCCTTCATACGGTCAACGGCTCCATTGAGGCTCAAGTTGACAAACTTATCGTCGCCTCACACATCGAACTGAAGACTGTCAACGGTTCCTGCGAGATCGCGATCCCTGCCGATTCCAGCACACGAGTCGATGCCAGCACCGTAAACGGACACGTCCGCTGCGACCTTCCCATCGTCATCAGTCGCTCCAACAGAAACACCCTCCATGGTACCATCGGCAGCGGCGCCGGCACCCTGGTTCTCAGCTCCGTCAACGGCGGCCTCTCGATTACGAAGATCTAATTCCAGGCTATCAGCTGTCGGCTTCGATCCTCATCACCCCATACTCCCAATCCTTTTCACCAGCCATTCCCGACGACTTCAATCCTTCTCCCATTTCTTCCCCTTCTTCGTTTCTTTGTTTCTTTGCAGTTCAATACGATCGATCTCTCGGACAATCTCATAAACCCGGCCTTCACCGCCCCATCCCGATCATGATCAAGCTCCATAACCTCGAAAAAGGCATCCCAACCAAGGCCGGCACGCTCTATGTGCTCCGCCAGATTAACCTTGATATCGCCGAGGGGGATTTCCTCACCATCATGGGCCCCAGCGGCGCCGGAAAATCCACGCTCCTGTCTATCCTGGGTTGCTACGACGCCCTCTGGTCCGGCGAATATTGGTTTCACGATCAGGCCGTGCACAAACTAGCGCCGAAAGCGCGTGCCGAGCTCAACAAAAAACACGTGGGCTTCGTGTTTCAGCAATTTCACCTGCTCGACGATCTCACCGTCGCCGAAAACCTCGATATTCCCCTCTCCTATCGGGACGTGAAAAAGTCCGAGCGCCAAGCCATCGTCGCCGACGCTCTCGACCGCTTTAGTATCGTCGGGAAAAAAGACCTCTACCCCAGCCAGCTCTCCGGAGGGCAACAACAGCTCGTCGCCATCGCCCGAGCCATCATCGCCAAACCGGACCTGCTTCTGGCGGATGAACCCACAGGCAATCTTCATTCCGATCAGGGTCGGGAAATCATGGAGCTCTTCAAGAAGCTCAACGAACAGGGCACCACGATCGTCCAGGTCACCCACTCGGCGACCAACGCCACGTACGGCAACAAAGTCATCAACCTCCGCGATGGCTGGATGGTTAAGTAACAATGCTGTCGGCTTTTGGCTATCGGTCTTCGACTCCGATCTCCGAGCCCATTACACTTGCCATCGGAAATCGATCGTTAGTAGTCGGAAGCCGATAGCCGACTGCCGACTACCGATAGCTTTTAGCTTCAGCTAAAATTCCTCGTCACACTTTGCCCTGTCGCGACAATAGCGATAGAGATATGCCATCCATGGACCAAAAACGCATCGAGGATTTCTCCGTTCTGGTGAGAACTTACCAGGCGGGTCTCCGTGCCTATGTGCGAGCTTTGGGGGTCGACGAGGTGTGGGTGGACGATATTGCGCAGGAGGCTTTCCTGGTCGCCTACCGCCGCTATGACGATTTCGATCCAACGGCGGATTTCGGAAAATGGCTTCGCGGCATCGCCCGGCTGCTCGTAGCCAACGAACTCAGAAAAAAGGCCCGTCATACGCGCCTGTTGAACGCATCGCTCACGGACATGCTTCTGGCCCACGAAGAGGCAAACGCGACAGGCGTCTCCGACACTTCCGCGATCATCTCCACCATGCAGAACTGCGTGTCGCAATTGCCTCCGCACAGCCAGGATCTTCTCCACAGACGCTACTCGCTCGGGGAAAACGCCACGCAGCTCGCCGAGCGATTGCGCATGAGTGCCGAAGCTGTCCGCCAAACCTTGGTCAGAGTCCGCGTGATCGTAAAGAGATGCATCGAACAAAAGAGGGAGGCTTCTCTGTTGTGACGCAGGAACGCTACCAGCAACTCATCGGCCTCCTTTTCGATGGCGAACTGTCGGATGACGAGGCTCGGGAGCTCTCCGCAGCCATCGGTTCCAGCCCCGAATTGAGAACGGATCTGCATGAGCATCTTATCCTCTGGGAGCTTTGGTCGCAACAACAGGCCCCCGAGCGATCGGCCACCGCCTTTTTTGAAGGATGGAAGACGCGTTTCTCAGCCGAGAACGGCGCAGAGGTCTTCAATAATTCTGTTCTCAGTCGTTTGAGCAGACACACACCCATCGATGGGCTTCTCGCCAAAGCATTCTCCTGGGCAGCCCCCCTGTCGGCGCGACTCCGGGAAACAGCGCACTGGCTCATCTCATCCACCTTCCGTCTCATCTTCGCATCTTCCATGGCCGCAGCCGCTCTGGTCTGCCTCGTCTGGTTCGCCATCCCGCGCTCAGCCCAGGCTGTCACATTAACCGGCGAGGGAGTCTGCACCGCATGCATCCTCCATCTGACTCATACATGCAGCCCCGCACTAAGAGTGACAAGCAACGGCTCCCAAAAGATCTATTTCCTCCATGCAACGGACCCAAAGAAAAGATGTCCGGGCGGATTTTGCAGCGCTCCAGTCCCCATTGTCGTAAAGGGGACGCTGAGCGAGAAGTCCGGGCATTCCGAACTGGAGATACTGGATATTCGACGCCTTCCTGTCACTCTACCGGCACCCCATAAGTAACCCATGTCAATCGAGGCCGCCTTTCGCTCCGTCCTTGCCGGATGCAAGTTGCACGCGAATCCCGCCATAGTCGCCAAATACTGCCGCTACTTCTCCGAAGGCTATGATGCCTACGGCCTCGACAGAAATACGATGGAGGAGTTGTTCAACGCCTGGGTCGCAGACGGTACCATCCCTCCAGACAAAAAGAATGCCTTCGCCTTGTGCGATTTGCTCTTCGCTCATGGGAAATATGAGACTGCCAGTATCGCATTTTTGGTGCTCAAGGAGCATCTTGGCTCAGCCACCGTCTCCGATCTCAAACGCATTAAGAAATGGTTCGACCATGACATCAGGAACTGGGCCCACACCGATGTCATCTCCAGTGAGATAATCGCCGCCTGTTATCGCAAGGGAATCGCCTCTCTTGCCGCTCTTGAATCCTGGCGGGATTCTTCCTCGAAGTGGACGCGCCGCGTAGTGCCAGTGACCCTCATTGCCGCGGTGAAACAAAAGGATGCCGACCTTTCGTCCCTCATCGCCTTTGTGGCCCCTCTCTCTCACGATCCGGAACGCGTGGTGCAACAGGGGGTCGGTTGGTTTTTGCGCGAGTGCTGGAAAAAGGATGCCGCCAAGACTGAGAAATATCTCTTGTCCATCAAGGACACTGCTCCGCGCCTCGTCATCCAATACGCGACCGAAAAACTCTCCAAAGAGTCCCGCCTGCGATTCCGCAAGACCAAATAACCGGTGGAATGAACAGAGGTTTATTGCCGAACAGCCGGAAACTGGTTCATCATCCAAACGCACTGGTACTTCACAACTCCTTCCGACCTTTAATAATTCCCCCATGATACGCTCATTCCAAGCCTTCTTCCTCTTCTTTATGGCCTCCTGCACGCTGATTGTCGCGCAACCGAACTATGTTTCCCCCGAGGTGCATCCCGACGGGAAAGTGACTTTCCGCCTTCTTGCGCCAAAGGCCGCCGAGGTGATCGTCCAGGGCATCTCCGGCTTGAAACCTCAGGCGATGACAAAGGACGACAACGGACTGTGGTCCGTAACCGTCGGCCCGCTTTCCCCGGATGTCTACAGTTACACATTCTCAGTGGACAGCGCCACGGTGCTCGATCCGATGAATCGCAATTTCAAGAAATGGATCAGCACTTCGAGCATGTTCGATATCCCTTCTCAGGATGCGCTCTGGGCCGTCAGGGATGTCCCTCACGGCATTCTGCATCGCCACACTTACAGCTCGAAGGTCACAGGGACCGAATCCACCTTTCTCGTCTACACGCCTCCCGGCTATGATCCCAAGGCAAACAAGCCCTACCCGGTCCTTTACCTCCTCCACGGTTACGGCGACGACGCCACCGCTTGGTCGGAAGTGGGTCGCGCTCAGGTTATCGCCGACAATCTCATCGCTTCCGGAAAGCTCCGCCCGCTGATCATCGTAATGCCGCATGGACATCCCATCCCGATTCCCCGGAATAATCCTGATTTCAATACCTATGCCCCTTCCAACCTGGAAGCTATGGAGCGCGTCATCCTGACCGAGATCATTCCCTCCGTGGAATTCAATTACCGCGTGCAGGCCAAGGCGTCTTCGCGAGCCATCGCGGGACTGTCGATGGGGGGAGGGCATACGCTGGAGATCGGCCTCGGCCATCCGGACACCTTCCGCTGGGTCGCCGGTTTCAGCTCCGCCCTTGGGCATCGCGACCCTCAAATCACCCTGCCCAAAATCGTGCATAAGGACAATCTGCCGGAACTTCTCTGGCTTGGAATTGGCAAGGATGATTTTCTCCTCTCCCACAACGAAGAGATGCACGCGTGGTTTGAAAAGAATAACGTGAAGCACACCTGGCGTCTCACGGAAGGGGAACATTCCTGGGAGGTCTGGCGCAGCTACCTGACCGAGGTCCTCCCCCTGCTCTTCACCAAATAGCAGGAAGAATCTCCAAAACCCGCAGACGATTGCCGCGAAGAGGCACAAAAAGCATCTGAGGCTTCGATATAGACCGTAGCGCGCCTATAGGCGCATAGAAGGTGCAAATTTCAACTCTGGGTTTCTCGTGCTACAGTGTTTTCAAATCCTCGCAGCCTGAGAGGAATTCAAAAACTATCGGCATTATTGCCTCGTGGGACTTCTCCGATAGCCGAAAGCCGACCGCTGACAGCCCCGGTTTGCCCGACTTCCTTGCTGGCTTCTGGCATCTGGCCTCTTTGGTTGCGGCTCCGCCGCGCTGTGCCTTTTTGTGGCCATTCAACCACGGCGCATCGTCCAAAGCTGCCCGGCTTGCTTGATGATCTTCGCCAAGACGTCCGGTGTCACCGCCTGCTTCGGATCATCGCCCATGCCATGGCTCGGGCTGACATGCGCCTCGATGCAAAGTCCGTCGGCGCCATAAGCCAGGGCCGCAAGTGCGCAGGCGCCCACATACGAGGCTTTCCCCACCGAATGCGAGGGGTCCACCACAACGGGCGCCCAGGTCTTCTCCTTCAACAATTGCGTGATGCTCTCGTCGGGATGGTTGCGATATCCGTCCAGAGCGGGTGCCGTGCCCCTGGGGCATAGCATCACATTCGGGTTGCCGAAGGAAACGATGTACTCCGCGGCGGAGATGAATTCATTCACGGGTCCCATGTGGATGCTCCTCTTCAACAGCACCACCGTGCTCGCTTTCTCCGCGACAGCCCGTCCGATGGAACGCAGCAGGGAATAGTTCAATGCGTTGCGGGCACCCACTTGAAGCATGTCCACTCCCGCATCGAGCGCCAGTCTCACCTGCTCCTCGTCCATCACTTCCGCATCCACGGGAAGTCCCGTGCGACGGGAGGCCTCCATCAGAATATCGAGCGATTTCACGTCGCCCTGAAACGCATAGGGATTCGTCCGAGGCTTCCACACGCCGCCACGGATCGCGTGTGCGCCGGCTTCCTTCACCGCCGCCGCAGTCTCGTAAAAGTAACTGGGATTCTTCGGATCGATCGTGCATTGCCCCGCGATGATCAACAGATCCTCGCCCAAACATGCATTGCCTACTTTGACCTTATGACTGGCCAGATCCGACCTCTTGTCCATCAGCTTGAAAGGCGATTGTATCCGGTCGATGCGCTCGACGTAATCCAAGCCCTCCAGCCGGTTGATCATCAGTTCATCCCGCTCATCCCCGAGGATGGCGTAGATAGACCTGACAGCGCCTATGATGGGCTGAATCTTGCACCCAAAATCAGACACGATCTCGGTGACTTCAGCGAGTTGCTCAGGTGTAAGGCGATTGGCTTTGGGTAGAATCATTGCGAAAGAAATAATAAATGCGCCCTAGCGCCCCCCCGTGAAAGCAAAAACCGTCACCACCCAACGATGGGCTGCCACCCTTCCTCTGCCATCAATCCCCGGACGATTGCCACAAAAAGGCACCATAATCTCAGAGGAAATTCCTGAACCTAAAGAGGCGCCTATAGGCGCGCTACGATCTATACCGAGATCGCGGACTCTTTTCGCACTTCGGTGTTCTCAATCCTCGCAGCCCGAGAGGAATGCCGAAACTATCGGCATTGTTGCCTCGCGGGATTTCTCCGATAGCCATAGGCCGATCGCCGACAGCCAAGACCTGCCTGAACTTAAAGCTTATAACTTACATCTTATAGCCGCTTTGGTTGCGGCTCCGCCGCTCCGTGACCTCTCTTCACCTTTGCGACCTCTGCGTTCCCAGGTTCAGTTCACTTTCCCGTTCGCAGCCAGTTCGTACACTTCTACCAACACCACGCCAGGCTCCGCCGGCTGGCTCAAGGCAGGATCGGAATCCAACCGCTCAAAGGGCTTCACTACCACCGTGTAGATGCCGGGCAGCAGATCCACCATGATCGCGGGCTCCCGCCTGTTCGTGGGCGCAAACCCCGTATTGGAAATCTCCGTCTCATGGTAATAAGTCGCCGTCGGTTGAAAATCGTCCCCCACCCCGTTGACTACCTGAGCCCCTGAGGTCCAATCATCGTTGGTTAATAACAGGCTCCCATCCAAAGCATGCAGTTCGAGCATGGGATCGTTCATGGCGGTAGTAATGCCTTGTTGAGAGAGAGAAGGCCCTTTCACTCTTACGATGATGCGCTTGGTCTGGCCGGCTATGCCCTCAACATTCAAACCGGCGATCATCTCACGTCCATTGACGTCTGCATAACCACGAGTGGCAATGCCTGTGAGTTTCAAATCGCCGGTGTCGGTAACTTCGTAGGCCTCCATGAGCGCCACACCCGTGCCGCCATCGGAGCCTTCGATGTTGGAGGTGTATAAGCCCCCATCAAGAGTAAGCATCAGGGCGGACTCCAGGGAACTGCTCAGATCCGTAAGCCCAAGCTGGCGCGACGCCGCCAGGAATGCCGCCTTGTTGGAGAGAGTACCCCAGTCGTCATTCGAATCCACAACCCCGACGTTGGTCACAAGCCGGTTGAGCGTGATCTTGGGATTGGCAAGAACACCGCTCACGCCCTGGAGAAGCAAACTCGGCCCCGAGGCGCGCAAGATGATCTGCTTTCGCCCTGAGACGGCGATGCCGCCGATCAGTTGCTGCTCACCCGGCCCGACGTAGGCGCGGGTCGCAAGACCCATCATTCGCCCTGTATAGAACGGCGTTACCATCTGCTTTCGGAAACTGGCGACCTCAAAAGAGGTCTTCTGCAGGGTAAGCGCATTGTTGGATTCGCCTGTATGGCCTGCTGCAATTCCCACCGGAACACCCACGC
Organism: Opitutaceae bacterium; assembly: GCA_041652235.1. Lineage (GTDB taxonomy): Bacteria > Verrucomicrobiota > Verrucomicrobiia > Opitutales > Opitutaceae > MWDT01. The sequence continues at coordinate 22,069 of JBAZHQ010000031.1, forward strand.
CTGTCTCGCTGGCGGTGATATCCGGATTTGAGAAATAGTTTAGACGGGTGCCGGGCTCATAAGCCATGATCGTCCGGTATCGTATGCCGTTCTTCCCATAGAAACGATAGCCGTAGCTGTATGAAAAGGCGCCGGG
>JBAZHQ010000032.1:0-22175 GCA_041652235.1 Opitutaceae bacterium
CCACGACTGCATCCGCCACGCTTGAGAACGCCCGCCTCGGAGTCGCACTCACAGATCCAAACGCGGATGGCAGCGGCAGCTTCAAGATCAATGGAGTTTCCATCAGTTACAATTTCAAGACGGACTCGCTCAACTCCGTGCTCTCCCGCATCAATAGTTCGAGTGCCGGAGTCACGGCATCCTACGACTCCGTGAACGATCGCGTGTTGCTCACCAACAATAATACCGGCGACGTTGGATTTTCCATACAGGACGTCAGCGGCAACCTGATGGCTGCCCTCAAAATTTCCAGTTCGACCGGAACCCTGCAGGCAGGCAAAAACGCGGCCTTCTCGATCAACGATGGCGGCACGCTCACCAGCATGAGCAATACGCTCGACGTCTCCGCTCACGGAATCGCCGGGCTGACGGTGACCATAAACAGCAAAACGACGGAAACCATCACCGTCGCCAACGATACGACGGCCGTCAAAAGCGCGATCGACGATTTCATCAAGGATTACAACGATGCTCAGGGGTACATCGACACGCAGACAAAAATCACCACGGCAAGCGGCAAGGTCACGACTGCCACTCTCTCCAACAATCAGGAAGTCTCAAGCTGGAGCCGCACCCTGCGCTCGCTGGCCTTCGGCACCCTCAGCGGGCTCTCCGGCTCCGTCAAGAATTTGGACGGCCTCGGTATCGGATTCTCCGGCACGGACAGCACCCTTAAGATCCTCGATACTTCAAAACTCACGACGGCTCTGACAACAGCCACAACGGATGTCGCCGATTTCTTCACGAACTCGACCAGCGGTTTCTCAAAAACCATGGGAGCTTTCTTGATTAAGACGGTCGGAGATTCCGCCTACGGGACAAAAGGCACCCTGGATAACCAAATAGCCGCTCTGACGGAAGCCAACACCCACCTCGACGAACAGATCGCCGACCTGGAACGACAACTTGCAGAGAGGCGCCAGATACTTGAATCTGCCTTCATCGCGATGGATACCGCGCAATCGACGTCGAATAATATCATGAAACAGATAAGCGCAATCGGCTCCATCGGCTCCTCCAAATAATCGCGTTCCGATGCCTGTTCCCACCATGCCACGGCCCCGTCTTCTTGCCTCCCTCCCCCTGCTGTCGCTTTTCATCCTGGCGGGCTGCACGACTACATTGCCCAAAGTGGATGGCGCAAAGTACGGCCCCTTCTTCCAGCCGAAAAATTTCCAGGCGATCGAGCGCATGCCCGCCGACGTGCGACGAGTCGCCGTTCTCCCGATCGCCGACGATGGGAGCCATCAGGAGGAAGCGCTCGCCCCCCTCGATACCTCGGTCATCAAGGCACTGAGCCTGGCCGCGCGCTTCGAGAGCGTCCAAATATCGAGGGAAGAATGCGGGCGCATCACGCATAGCCGATCGATCCGCTCCGTTGACGTTCTGCCCCACGATTTCTTGGAACGCATCGCGTCCACCACGGGCGCCGATGCCATCCTGTTCATCGATCTCACCCATTATTCTCCCTACGCTCCCCTGAACCTGGGAATACGGGCCAAACTGGTGCGCATCAGCGATTGCAGCGTGATCTGGGCGATTGACCAGACCTTCTCCGCCGCCAATCCCTCGGTAGCCAACTCCGCGCGCCGCCACTGGCTGAAGGCCGAGCCTCCCGATACTCCGGTCGATATGAGCACCACCGCATTGCAGAGTCCCTCGCGTTTCGCCGACTATGTGCTGAGCGCGAGCTTCGGGACCCTTCCTCCAAGGCAAAAGCCCTGACTTGCCGCAAGAAAATGACGATCATCTAATAACATGGCGAGGCCCTGCAATAGAGCGTTTTAAAAGGCCATCCAAAAAACCGACGTATTTGTACTTAATCCTGGCCGGGAATAGCCGATACACGGACTAGTTCTAAATACGGTGTTCCCTGTGCAAGTCGGGGTCCGACCGTTAGGAGTTCGAATAACATGATCAACACTACTTCCAAGACTGACTCAATGCTGCGCCCAGAGGCGATCGCAGGGCAAGTCCCGCGCCCGGCAGCACCCGCGCCACGTCCGGCCGACACGGATCGTCTGAGCGCTTCCAGTCAAGAGACCCTGGCAGCCGCTCTCAGTCAGCAACCCGAAGTTCGTCCTGAAGTTGTCGCACGAGGCCGGGAGCTTGCCGCCGATGCCACTTATCCTCCGCTGCAGATCATCCTCCAATTGAGCGAACTTCTGATCAATTCCAAGGACTTGGCGGAGTAGGTAACACCCAACCCCCCATCACAATGTCCGCTTTCGGGTATGCTCGCGCCTATCAAACACAGTCTGTGATGACTGCAAGTCCCGGGCAGCTCGTCCTGATGCTCTACGATGGCGCGCTCAAGTTTCTCAATCTCGCCGAGGAGGCGTTCAATCTCCCCGAAGACAATCTGAGACGCTTTGAGATCATCAATGTGAATATCCAGAAGGCGCAGAACATCATCGCCGAATTGCGCGGGAATTTGAACCGCGAGGCCGGTGGCGAGCTCGCTGTGACGCTTGATCGTCTCTACGATTACTACGAGCGCCGCCTCTTCGAGGCCAACATCAAGAAAAAGGTGGAAAACATCCGGGAGGTCGGCCACTTCATCAAGGAATTGCGCGATGCCTGGGCCGAGATGATCCGCAAGGAAGAGAGCATCCGATTCCAGGAGACGCGCGGCGTTGCCTGAACCCCGTTCATTTTCAAAAAGCCTGTCCCTGGGGACAGGCTTTTTTGTTGGGCGTGGCTAGGCAGCATGCGTCTCTTCCGCTGCTGACCGAGCCCTTGATCTTACAGCATTCTTGCCAAGAAGAACGGAATCGGGGATGCTCGGGAGAGCAAAGCATGAGACAGTGTAATCCAGCATCTCCCCATGGCTCAGAATCCGATCGAACGCCTTGAACACTTGCTTGCGTCTCTAAGCGTGTTGGTGGAACGCGAGGAGATGCTTGAGAAGGACAAGCTCTGGGCCGAGGCCGAGGACGTTCAAAAGCGGATGCTGGCCCTCATGGAAGCGATCACGCCTCTTGCTCAGGACCTTCAACATCGGCAGATGATGCCCCAGCAACTCAGCAATCGATTAAAGGCGATCATGGCAGGGCAACACCGCATTTCCAGCCAGCGTGCCAATGCGATGAAACTGCTCGAATCCCAGATCAAGGAGCTCAAAGCGTCCGGGGCGCAACTCAAGACCCTGAGGCCAGTCTATGGGAAAGCCGTTTCGCCAAGGGACGGCACACGCTCCTCGTCGCTGGACGCGCGAGGATAACTACCGGCAGACGGCTAGCTCACGGCCATCAGTTTCGAGAGAGCAGGATTGGAGTCGGAATCGCCCATGACATTGATACCGGCCGCGATGGGCCCATCAATCCAAAGCTGGCCTATCTTCGAGGCGGACTGCTCCCAGGAGAAATTCTCGGCGGTGGGATAAACCGGAACGACGGCAGGCACGTTGATGCCGGCCCAATACAAAGCGACTTTCACGCAGGTCTGCCCATCGGCGAGGATGAACGCCTGGACCTGAATCGCGCCTCCATCCTTCATGGTGAAGCGGGCGATATTCTTATGAAAGTTAACCATGCGCGAACCTTCGATGTCCGTGCCATTTTGGCGAATGATCGCGTCCTGAACCAGATTGAGGAAGGAGAGTAGGCGTGCAGTCATGGCGTATTGGATCACCTCCATTATCGGACCGATATATATTTCCTAAAGAAAATTTTTTGCATCCACCACTAAAGATTTGCCCGAAACATCCGATAGATCGACTATTTTTGATTTTGGAACCCGCCGACCCGGACGCAGAAAACACGTTACCTCGCCATCTTGTAACTCATCATGCCGTCCTCCATCAGTACATCGCATGTTCCATTGCCGGCAGCGCTAGCTGCCGATGGAGCGCTGGCAAGCGATCTACTGTCCATGCTGGTTGCGCAATCCACCCAGTCGATCATCGTGGGAGAAGTGCATCCGAATGGCGAGCACCGGATTATTCACGCCAATCCGGCGTTCACAGCCACGACCGGATTCACCGAGGAGGAAGCCAGGAAGGCGGCAATCGAGAGTCTTTTGGCTCCGCACGAACAAGTCCAGGAATGGGCCGATCTTGCCGAAAAACTCAGAAAGGGAGACTCCTTCGACCAGACCTTGCGCGCGCAAAAACGCGATGGCAGCAGCTTCTGGGCCTGTCTGCACTGCTATCCCCTGAGGCATCAACAGGAGACCGCAAGCCACTGGGTGCTCATCTTCACCGACATCACGTCGATCCAGGAGCCCATATTGGAGCTGAGACAGAGCGAGGAGCGTTATCGCCTGCTCGCCTACAACAGCCACGATGCAATCACAGTGCACCGCTTTGATGGGATTTGCATCTATGCTTCCCCGGCAATCCGCGAAATTCTGGGCTATGAGCCGGAGGAATTGCAGCACCGTCCTCTCGATTCGTTCTTCCATCCGGACGATTGCATGCTCGCGCGGCGGGTCATCGAGCGCCATTTTCATAACCGGTCCGAGAGCGTGTTCACGCATCGGCTGCGCCGCAAAGACGGTACCTACGTCTGGTGCGAGACGACAAGCAAGACGACTTGGAGCCTCAAGGGAGACCAGCCGGGCGGCATCATCGCAATCACCCGGGACATCTCAAAACGACGCCTGGCGGAGGATGAACTCAAGGCGATGCACATGCTGCTGTCGTCGGTGTTCGAATCCATCCCCTTCGGACTCTGCATCACGGACGAAGACGGGATCGTAAGGCAATGCAATCGGGGTTTCTCCTCCACCCTTGGCCTGAATTCCTCGGACGCCTGCGGCAAATCGATCCGCGACCTGCTGCCGGGCGACATGCTCTCGGAAGGAGTCCGCAGCACGGAATTGCGGCGCTGCAACGGCGAGATCTTCAACGCGCGCCTCAGCGTGACCCAACTGATGCTCTCCCCTGAGGCGCATCTCCTGCTCACGCTTACCGATCAGACCGAACAGCTCGTAGTGGATGAAAAACTTCGCGAGGCCCAGCGCCTGGAAAGCCTGGGAACGCTTGCCGGAGGCATCGCACACGATTTCAACAACCTCCTGGCGATCATCCTCGGTTACGCCAGCCTGCTAAGACAGGTGGCCCCGGAACATGCACGCGTCATCGAATACGGCGATACGATCATGGACGCAGGAAGGCGCGGCGCCGACGTCGTTCGCCAGTTGATGCTCTATGCCAACCAGCACGAACCGCTGCTGGTGGACGAGGATATCCACACCGTGCTTGGAGACGTCCTGGTGCGGACCACCGCAGGCTGGCCTGAGGATATAAAGCTCGAGTGCGATTTCTCCTCCTCAGATTCGACATTGCTTCTCGATCCCGAACATGTGGGGCGCGCAGTGGAGCACCTGCTCCGAAACGCGAGAGAGTCGATCAAAGGAGCGGGCGCCGTCACGTTGCGAACTCTCGACCGGGAGACTCGATCCGAGCGCGACGACAGCGTCACTCGCTGGGTCGAGATCTCTATCGAGGACACGGGATGCGGAATGGATGAGACAACGAAAGCACGCATGTTCGAACCCTTCTTCGTTCACAACAAAGGGCCTGAAGTCAGAGGACTTGGCCTGGCGCTCGTCTATGGCGTGGTGCGCGCCCATCGAGGAAAGATCGAGGTGCGCAGCGAACTCGGCAAAGGGACGCATGTGTCCATCCATCTTCCCCACGAGCCGACTCCTGCGAGCCAGGTCCCCATCTCGCCGAGCGTGACGGATTACGCCCTGAAGGCAGGAGCGTCCGTCCTGGTGGTCGAGGATGAGGCGGACATTGGAAAACTTTGGATGAGCCTTCTCTCAAAACAGGGATGGATGGTTTACTGGGCCAAGGACGGAGAGGAGGCTCTCGATCTGTTTGCGCAACACAAGGATTCGATCGATCTGCTGTTCTCCGATGTCGGCCTCCCTGGCGACCTCGACGGATGGGAAGTGTGCGCTCGCGTGCGGGCGGAATGCCCAAGTCTTCCGATCATGCTGGCTAGCGGATATTTCAAACGCAACGCTCAAAACCATCCCCAGCTCTCCGAGCCGACTGTGTACGTTGACAAGCCTTACCAACCCCTGGACGTGTTTGAAAGAATGCGCACCCTCGTGGGACATCTGTAAGAGACGCAGGTTGGAACAAACGGCTCATGCCTTGAATTGTTTTGCGCCCGCCGCCGGGCTTCATCATCTGAATTGCAGCCGTGGATTTCGCCGGTCTATGATGCCCTCCTACCCTTCCATCGATATAAACTCGAAACGCTCAATCACCCGTCTGGAGGCGCACCATGTCGCTTGAACGCATCCTCATCCTGGACGATGAGCCGATCATTCAAAAGGTGCTTGGCGAACTGTTTCTGCGAAAGAAACTCACCGTGACAATGGCCGGGTCCCTCGCACAGGCGGAAGCGTTGTGCGCGAAGGAAACCTACGATCTCATGATGGTGGATGTGCGCCTTCCGGATGGCGACGGGCAGCAATTTCTGGAGCGTTCCCGAACGATGCCTGGCGAGCCTCTGGTGGTGATCATGACGGGGCACGGCTCGATCGAGAGTGCGGTCGCCTGCATGAGGGCGGGGGCTTTCGACTACCTGATCAAGCCCTTCTCGCCGGGGCAGATTGAGATCATAATCAAGAAAGCGGAGACCTATCGCCAGCTTTTGAAAGTCAACCGGTACTTCGCCGAGATCGAAGGTGCGGACGAGGGCGAGCTTATCGGACGCAGCACGGCGATGCTTCGCCTGCGGCAGCTCATCGAGCGCGTGGCCCCCACCGATGCGACCGTTCTTATTGCCGGCGAGAACGGCACCGGCAAAGAGATGGTGGCGCGCGAGCTCTACAAGCGATCGCCCCGCAAGAATGAGGCCTACATCAAGGTCAATTGCGCGGCGCTTTCCGAAAACCTGATCGCAAGCGAGCTGTTCGGCCACGAAAGAGGCGCATTCACGGGCGCGACAGAACGCCGCGAAGGGCGCTTCGAACTGGCCAACAAAGGCACGATTCTTCTGGACGAGGTGAGCGAGATTCCAGCCATGCTTCAGGCCAAGCTTCTGCGAGTGCTGCAGGAACGCGAATTCGAACGCGTCGGCGGCACGAAAACGATCAAAGTGAATGTGCGGATCCTGGCCACCTCCAACCGCGACCTGAATCAGGTGGTGACCAACGGGGAGTTCCGCCAGGATCTTTATTACCGGCTCAACGTATTTCCCATCCATGTTCCTCCCCTGAGAGATCGGCGCGATGACATCGCCTTGCTCGCCGAAACATTTCTACAGCGCTTCGCCAGGAAGCACGGCTTGAAGATCCCCGGCTTCACCGATGCCGCGATGCAGGTTATGGCGAGCTATCCCTGGCCGGGAAACGTGCGGGAATTACAGAACACGATCGAACGCGCGGTCATCCTCTCCGAAAGCGGACGCTTGGTATCCACCACTGCTCTCGGATTACCCTCTCTTTCGCGACAATCCGGATTCAGCTCACCGCCTTCGGGCACCGTGGTGCCCTTCGAACCGGTGGTCCCGATGACGCCTTCCGCCCCGACCACCTCTGACTCTGCCGCCGCGCCGACGGTCGAACTACCGCAGGAAACGGCCGCCAATGCCGCCGAGCCAACAGCCGCCGCCAGTCCCCGGACCAAGAACGGCTCAGCAGAGCCACAACCCTTGGCAAGCGAGGAATCTTCGGCGCCAACAATCGTTCCGCTCAACGAACTTGAGCGACGCGCCATCATCCAGGCGCTGCAGGCCACGGGCGGGAATCGGACGAAAGCAGCCGAAATGCTCAAGATCTCCATACGCACATTGCGCAACAAATTACAGGAGTACCGCGAGGCCGGACACTTGACCGGAAGCGGGCCGGATACTCCCGGTGAGTAGAATCCGCATTGTGCCATTTTTGAATAGCCTCATCGGCAAACAAGTGTCTCAATCATTTATTGTTCCCTCTGCGAAAAGGCTTTAATTCCCCCCACTGCTGCCGATAATTTGTTTATAGATATCAACCTGCTTTCATCGACAGAAACACACAGGGCGCAAATACCAATAAATCACGCGACAAACGCACCGATACAAGCGTTCTGAGTTATTTACCGCCCACCTATTCATTGCTATGCCCACCATCGATTCAATCAGTGAAGATATCTTCCAGGAAACGATGAACCGCTCGGTTCAGGATGTTTTCCGCACCATGCTCGGCCGGACCGCCACCCTCGTTCACGGAACGGGTGCAGCCGCATCGAACGGGCAGCCCTGGAAACATCCGGTGGAGTTGAATGGCCAGCAGGTTGTGGGCACGGTCGGATTCATCGGAGACGTGAGCGGGCTAATCTACCTCTACTTGAGTTCCGACTTTGCGAAGATTGTGGCAAGCCACATGCTCGGGATGTCCGATTCGGAGATCAATGCGGCCGGTGATGAGGTCGTGAACGATGCCGTAGGCGAACTCACCAACATGACGGTGGGTGGTTTCAAAAACCAACTGTGCGATCAAGGATTCCCCTGCAGATTGACGATCCCGTCGATCCTTCGCGGAAGCAACTTTTCGATTGAGCCGGTGAGCGGCGCTTCCCGGCGCACCTACTGCTTCGATGTGCAAGGTCACCATCTCGTCACCGATCTGTTGATGAAGACCAGCGAATAAGCAGCCAACCTTTCTCGTACATGCGCTATAAAGTTCTTACCGTCGACGACTCCAAGACCGTCCGCATCATTGTAAGGAAGGCATTCAAGCCTTATGACTGCGAGATTCTCGAGGCCGCCAATGGCGTCGAAGGCCTTGCGATGGCTGGCAAGGAACAGCCCGATATCATCCTTCTGGACATCACGATGCCCGTCATGGATGGCGTCGAAATGCTCACAAAACTGAAGTCGGACCCCGAGTTGAAGGGCATACCTGTAATCATGCTCACCGCCGAGGGTGGTCGCGATAATGTGCTCAAGATCGCCAAGATCGGCGTTCGCGACTATATCGTGAAACCCTTCAAGGAAGATCTTCTCGTCGAGAAAGTCGGCAGGGTCATCGATCTCAAGCCCATCACCGAAGGGCCCGTCAAGACGAAGTCTATTCTCGATCCCTGCTCCATCCTCGTCGTTGAAGACAAACCTACGATCGTCCAACAGATCCAGGAAGGATTGAAGCATACGCCATGGAAGATTCATGGCATGAGCGCCACGGGCGAAGCCATCGATTTTCTTACCAAAAACACGCCGGATCTTATCATGATCTCGCTGTCTCTTCCCGATGAAGCTGCCTTTACGCTGTTCCGTCTCATACGGGCGAGCGTCAAGACGAAGTACACACCTATCTTCGGTCTGGTGGTTAAAACCGAGATCAACACGCAACAGCAGGCACAACAGGTCGGCTTCACGTCGATCGTGACAAAGCCTCTGGATATTGGCGAACTTGAGCAGAAGGTCGCCAAGGCGATGAACTTGGATACCTCGAGGCGTTACTTCGGCATCGAAAGCGAGTTCTTCATGATGAAGCTGCCCGAAAACTGCACGACCATCGTCATCAACGAAGTCTCAAATTATCTTAAACCCAAGGTCTCGGAAGCCGTGGACAGCGGCATCTGCAAGGCGATCGTTGACGTAAAGGAAGTTAAGTCACTTAACATGAATGTGATAAAACTCCTTTTCCAGACCATGCAGACATGCCGTGAACTCGCGCTGCAGTTTGCCCTGGTTGGCAACGATGCAGTTTCCGCCGAGTGCAAAGGATTCGAAGATACCCGCAACTGGAGTTTCTTCCCTTCGGTTGAAGACGCCAAGGCGAGTCTCAGCAAAGCGGTCGCGGCCCCCGCCGCTGCTGCTGCGAAACCTGCAGAGGTCCAATAACCCAATCTCCGGCGCGGATTTTCTAACGAAAATAGAAATCCCGCCGGCCCTGCGATAAGACCCCACCCCAGTCAGGGTGGGGTCTTCCGTTTCCCGGCAACGCCGCGTTACAGTCAAAGACAGGAAATGTGACGCCAACCGAGATCCAAAGGGGGATATTCCGAGGCAGGTACGTATTATTTAGTACCGTATGCCTAAAGATGTGGCCGGGCTAACCGATACTATGGCTGGGCAGAATCAGGACAATCCATCACGAGTGGATTGAACAACACCATCATGACTTTACGCTCCAAGACTCTGCGGGACAGCCTGGTCCGCATTGTGCATTACATCTCGCTTGCGATCCTTCCTGCACTGGCTGCCGAAGGTTCACAGATGAATTTTGCACAGCGCAGACGTTCGATGCAGCCCGGGAATACAGATGGAGGCAGCAGACCCAAGGCAACGGAAAGCATTCCCTACCTCGCGGTAATAGCACCTCCGTCGCTGCGTTTCCGCGATGCCCCGGCGCCACCTATGTTTGAGCTCGAACCTGTCGCGACAGGCCCTGCTTCCATTGACGATCCGGGCTTCGTGCCTAACGCACCGCAAGCTGCAAAAGACCAAGTAGATCATTCTGTTCCCATCCAGGTCGGTCCGAAAAACGAGGTGGTCGCTGAGATAAGCAAAAAATCAGAGGAGACGGATACTACCCCTGCCATATTGCCCGACGACCTGCGTCGGGACGTTCGTCCGGAAGACATACTTCCGTTCTTCCAGTTCCCGAGAGGTGGCGCTATGATTGGAGTCGGTGTTCCCGTGCCTGCGCAGCCCCCTGCGCCCACGATGCCGCCCAGCTCAGCCACTTATCGCCTACAATGAAGTCTCGCCTCGTTCTGTTTCTTGTTTCTGTCGGACTAGCCGGATCTCTTTGCGCAAACGAAAGCGCCGCTCAGGAATCTGCTCCTCCCCCTGTAAAACAGGAGGAGACAGATCATGTTCAGGCGCCTCGGGCGGAGCTTGCGCCTCAAGCAACGGCAAAGGAGGAGATCCCGCCAAAGGAAGCCGAGGCGCCCGTAGCGCCCGCGTCGGCACCGGAAGTGAAGGCCGAAGCGCCGACTCTTCCGGCCTCTCCTGAACAGCCTGTCGAGATCTCCCCGACAGACAGGGATGAGATTGCCAGCCTGATGAAGTATGCCCAGTCGAGCAGTGATGACGGACGGCTCGATATGTCCCTCATCGCCTACCGGCAGCTTCTGTCCAAACAACTTAACAAGGCGCAACAGCGCATCGTATTGCTCGGCTTTGCCCGGGTTCTTCGCAAAAAGGCCGATTTGACCAAAGCTGCAGCCGTCTATGAGAAAGTGCTTAAGGATTATCCGATGGAGGAGGATACGCCGGAAATCTACTTGGAACTCGGCCGGACCCATCGTGCTTTGGGCGCCTACAAATCCGCGATCGCCAAATTTTACAACGTCATCAATTCCACGATCAAACTCCCCGAAGATGGAGCCTCGAAATATCGCCAGCTCGCAAAAACGGCCCAATTTGAGATCGCGGAGACCTATTTCCTGTCCGGCAATTATGCCGAAGCCAGCCGTTTCTATTCCCGTTTAAGGCTGCTGGATCTCGCCCAGGCGGACAGGGCAAGAGCTCATTTCAAGGCAGCGTACTCTCTCTCGCTTGCGGAGGATTATCTGGGCGCCGTCACAGCGCTCCGCGCCTACATCGACCAAAATCCCGACGATGAGAATGTGCCTGAAGCGCACTACTTGCTGGCGATTTCCTACAGGCGTTTACAGCGTCCACTCGAGGCGCTTGTCGAAGCCCTGGAACTGCTGCGGATGGAGAAAACACGCACGGCAAAGGACCCGAAGCGCTGGGCTTACTGGCAACGCAAGACCGGCAACCAAATCGCCAATGAATTTTACGAGCAGGGCGATTTTCCGCATGCTCTCACGATCTATCAGACCCTTTCCGAGCTCTACTCGGAACCCTCCTGGCGGCTGCCCGTGCTTTACCAGATGGGACTCTGTCACGAACGCCTTGTCCAGATGGATCAGGCAATCGGCTGTTACCAAAGCATCCTTGACAACCTGAAGTCATCGAAAGGGGATGGGACCCAGCAATCCGACCTCTCCGATCTTTCCCGGATGGCTTCGTGGCGCCTGAGCCAGATTGGCTGGCAGCACACCACGGAACAAAGCCTGTATCTGCTCCTGCCACAGCAGCATTCATCGCCTCCCCCACCGGCAACCCCCTCTAAAAATGACGCCAGCGGAAACCCTCCAGCAGCACCAACTCCTGTGCGATGAGATCCATCAGCTCGCGCTTGAGGAGAACAGGTTCCTAAAGCAGAACCAGCGCGTGCCGGACGCGCCCCTGCTTGACCGGAAACGCGCGTTGCTGGCCCGTCTTGAAGCGAGCCTGGCTGCATTGAAGGCAACGAACATCTCCCTCAATGCCGAGAGCGGAGGCAATGCGACGGCAGGATTGGATCGCGAACTCGTCGAGAAAGTGCGCTCACGAGTCATGCAGATTCTGCATCTGGACAGGGAAAACGAACAATTGCTTTTCCGTTTCAGTCTTGGAAGCGGCCCGAAACCGGCAAACGTGGCGCCTCCGCCTTCCCATCTGCAGAGGATGTACGGATCGAAGTAGGAAGGAAGCCGCCATCATCCAGGCTTCCCGGCTTCCGCCTTTTCGATTTGCAAGCGGAAAATGGCGGATTCGCATCCGCCACGATACGCATAATAGCTGACATATCATGCCTTGCGCAGAGAATGCATCTGGATCAATTTACAGCCTTCGGTGAGAGACTTGCGATGCTGGATGGCAAGAACGTCATCGAGCAGAATCCGCAAGGTCGCGCCGGCTGAAAAACGGACCATCGATTGCCACGCATTCTCATCAACGAAGACTCATTGGCCGACCAGCGAATTCTGCTGGAGGAATTCCACCGCGCACACTTCGCCTGCGAGACACTGTGCGTTTACCACAGGGAGGAGTTTGAGGCTGCTCTGGAGAAGTTCGCCCCGGATCTGGTCATCTCGGATTACTACCTTGTGAACTTCGACGGTCTTGAGGCCCTGGCCTTGACCCAGAGACTGCGTCCGAAGACGCCTGTCATCATACTCACCAATACCATCGACGAAGAAACGGCGGTGGAGTGCATGAAGCGCGGGGCTGCGGATTATGTTCTGAAGAATCGCCTGCCGAGCGTGGTGCCAGCCGTGATTTCCATCCTCGAGCGCCAAAAGACGGCTATCGAAAAGGAGCGGATGGAACGCGAACACGAACAGCTCTTCCAGCTTACTCCGAACCTGTTTTGCATGACGGATCTGGATGGCAAGATTCAGGATGCAAATCCCGCATGGACCGCCCGCCTGGGCTATGCGCGCAACGAACTGCTGGAGCGGCTCCTTAGCACCTTTGTCCATACGGAGGATCGCGGAGCCTTTCTGGATTGGTGGGCTAATGCCGCGACCTCGGGAAGCCTGGTGATCGGATCGAGGCCCCCGATCGGACGAGGCGGCGAGTGCGAATGCAGGCTCCTGCATCGCGACGGCAGCCAGAGGCACATCGTATGGAATGCGACGCCGTTCCCCAAGGACAACCGCATCTTTGCGTACGGACATGACGTGACCGAGCGGAAACGAGTGGAGGCTGCGTTGCGCGAGAGCGAAGCGCGGTTTCGGGCGATGGCGGATTCCGCTCCCGTGCTCATGTGGGTGGCGGACCCCGAACTGCAATTCACCTATTTCAACCGACCCTGGCTTGAGTTCACGGGCCACGCGATGGAGCAGGAGATCGGCAACGGATGGACCCAAGCAGTGCACGAGGAGGATCTTGATCGCTGCCTGGACGTGCTGGAGACAAGCAACCACACGAAGCAACCCTTCCGCATGATCTTTCGGCTCCGCAGGCATGACGGAGCCTATCGATGGATACTCGACTACGGCATGCCACGATCGGATCAGCACGGCGCTTTCCTTGGTTACATAGGATCGTGCATCGATATCACCGAACAGCACGAAGCGGAGAACGCCCTGACACAACGCGCGGTAAAGCAGACTGCGCTTGTGAATTTCAGCAGTTTCGCCCTGGCCCGGCATCCTTTCAGCTCCCTGCTTTCAGGAGCGGTGCGCACGGTGGCCGAAACCCTCGGGGTGGAACACAGCCAGGTTCTCGAACTTGCCTCGGAGAACGGCAGCCTGATCCTCTCCACGAGCGCCGATACGGAGAACGATCTGCAAAATCTGGGGCAGGTCTGCGAAATCGCCGCCCCTTCAATCTTCACGGGGCGTGTGCTTCTCCTGCCTGAGGACGCGGCCACCTTCCCCGGTGCGGCGGCCCTCGCGGCGCGCGGCATACACAACGGCCTTGCGGTGGTCATCGGGAGCGGCGAGAAACCGTTCGGGCTTCTGACTGCGGCTACGAAACAGCCGCGCGACCTTTCGGGCGATTCCGCAAGCTTTCTGCAAAGCATCGCGAACATCCTCAGCACGGTGCATGCGCGCACGCTTGCCGAGACGGCCCTGGCGGAGAGCGAGCAGAAGCTGCTTCAGTCGCAAAAGATGGAGGCAGTCGGCCTTCTCGCAGGCGGCGTGGCGCACGACTTCAACAATCTCCTTACGGCGATTCGCTGCTACTCGGAAATTCTCAACGACGATCTCGCCGAACAGGCGCCATCCGCCCAGCCCAAAGTCGCCGAGATCCTGAAGGCGACCGCGCGCGCCAGCGCGCTCACCCGCCAGTTGCTGGCATTCAGCAGAAAACAGGTCGTACAGCCTGAAATCATGGATCTCAACTCGGTGATCACGGACTTGAGCGAGATCCTCAAGTCGCTGCTGAGCGAAAACATCGTTTTTGACCTGCAGTTGCGCGATCAGGTCGCGATGGTTCTCGTTGATCGCGGGCAGATCGAACAGGTGCTCATCAATCTCGCCATCAATGCCCGGGATGCCATGCCCCAGGGAGGCAGGCTCACGCTTCGAACCAGCACGCGCACTCTCAATACCCGGGACGACGACACAAGGGATCTTCCGCCTGCGAACTACATCGAATTGTCGGTCAACGACACCGGAGTAGGCATGAATGCGGAGGTGCAGTCGCATCTCTTCGAACCTTTCTTTACTACAAAGCCGAAGGGCCGGGGCACAGGCCTGGGTCTGGCAACGTGCAATGTGATCCTTAAGAACGCAGGCGGCGCCATCCGCTGCATAAGCCGGCTTGGCGACGGCACCACCTTCAACGTGCTCCTGCCGGAAGTGGAGGAGATCGGAATCCAGCTCGAATCCAACGACGACGAGACTCCATTGGGACGCTACGAAAGCATCCTGCTTGTCGAGGACGACGAGTCCGTGCGGGCTGTCACCGAAAGCATCCTGCGCACGCTCGGCTATGAGGTGCATT
The DNA here is from genome assembly GCA_041652235.1 of Opitutaceae bacterium. GTDB lineage: Bacteria > Verrucomicrobiota > Verrucomicrobiia > Opitutales > Opitutaceae > MWDT01. Next base: position 15,222 of record JBAZHQ010000032.1, read on the forward strand.
CCGAACAGGGAGGCGCGGAGGCGCTGGCTGTATGCCTGAGCGACAACGCTCCGCGCTTCGATCTCCTTCTCACGGACATTGTCATGCCCTACATTGGAGGCCATGAGCTCGCCCAGCGGCTTTCCGCCTTAAAGCCGGGGCTGAAGATTCTCTTCATGTCAGGCTTCGTCGATGACCCTGTCATTCTGCAGGCGGTGCAGGAATCCCATATGCCTTTCCTGGAAAAACCCTTCACGCGTGTCTCGCTGGCAAAAAAAGTGAGGGAGGCTCTCGAAGTGCGATAATGCGGCAGCGCTAGAGCCTGCCGACCCAGGCGGCGACGGTGTACTCGATGTGGAAATTGCGATCGCGTTCCGGAATAGGAGCGATGCGCCACCTCCAGGAGCGATCTGCGTCACGGAGTCCAGCCAGCCCGACAATCTCCTTGCGCTCGAGTTCGACTCCGGACCGGTCGATTTGATGCCGCAAAACATCAGTGATGAACACCTGCGCTCCCGCGCGCTCCCGGAGCCATTCCACATGCCTCCGCGTGCCGGCGATCTGCAGCAGCCTGGCGAAGTCATCGTAGCGGGCGCGCTTCTTTACCATCCATGATGCGGGAAGCAACATAAGCTGGGAACAGACGTTGGCGGACACAACGAGGTCGGGCTCTTCGCCGAGAATTTTGGGAAGCCCGGGCCTGGCGCCGCTCACGAGCTCGAACGCCTGCTCATCCGATAAGATCTCCGCGGATCGATACAAGTCCAGGAGCACTCCGCTCACATCGAACTCCACGCAACGCACTCCGGGCCCGCAGGACTTGGCGGCACGCCGGGAGGACGGGCAATGCACAAGGTCCGCCAGAACGACGCTTTCGAAAGTTCGGGCAAGCTCCGCCAGAGGCAGGTCATGGTGGAGTCCTGCTCCGATGACGAAGGCACAGCGTTTCCGGGGGCATTTCGACGCCCCTTCCAAAATCGCAGCACGCGATGCCACGAGATGCGGCTCCCAGGCGGAGCGATGCCGCCCAAGTCTCGCATCGATGGCAATCTGTTCCCGCAGGTATCCCATCGCCCGCCAGGGACGGGGACAGGGCGTGAGCAGATGTTTCAGCGCTTCGAGCAACATTGTTCTCCCCTGTGCCGGATCACCACTCGCGATCCAGTTCTGTCCGGACGCGCCTTAGCAAATCGTCGGAGTTGAATGGCTTGGTGAGAAGATTGCGACTCGGATCAAGTTCGGCGGCGTACTCCATATCCGCCTCGAATTGGCCGCTCATGAACAGGACCTTCATTTTAGGCAGCCTGTCGCGGATTTTGGCGGCAAGCTGGGGTCCGGACATGCCGGGCATGACGACGTCCGAAACCAGCAGGGCGATATCCTCATGCGAGGACGCCAGTATCAGAGCTTCATCGGCATTCGCCGCCTCCGAGACCCTATAGCCCGCCCTCATCAGGATTCTGGCGCCCAGGGCGCGCACATGAGATTCATCCTCCACAAGAAGGATGTGCTCATCGCCGCCGGCGGAGGACTGCGACGGCCCGGAAGCGCGAACGGCTCCCGAAGCGTTGTCCTGCACGAGGGGAAGGAATACGCGAAAGCGAGTCCCCTTGCCTGCTTCGGTATCCACTGAGATCGTACCGTTGCTCTGGGCAACGATGCCATGCACGGAGGCAAGCCCGAGCCCCGTGCCGCGCCCCCGGGGCTTCGTCGTAAAGAAGGGCTCGAAGAGCCTCGCCTTCGCTTCCGGGCTCATTCCCGTGCCCGAGTCGGTTACCTCGAGCATGGCTTGGCGCGGAGCCTTCAGCGTCGATCCTTGTTGAGCGGCTTGGGAACGACTCAGGGCGCGCACTGCGATGCTCACAATACCGCCGGAGGGCATTGCATCGCGCGCATTGCTGGCGAGGTTCATTACGATCTGCTCCAATTGCGTGATGTCCGCCAGAACGGTGACCCTGGAATCGCAATGGATCTCCAGCCGGTGCTGCTCGCCGAGAAGCCGTTCGAGAAGACGCGTCATCCCCGATACCGCCAGGTTCAAATCGAGGACCGTCGGCCGGTGAAGATCCCGCCGGGCAAAGGCGAGCAGTTGTCGCGTCAGATTCGCCCCCCGCTCCCCCGCCTCCATGATATCCTTTGCCTGCGCACTCACCTCAGGGTCCGGATGCTCCGCCAGGGCGGAGGCATTGCCGCTCACGACGGTAAGCAGGTTATTGAAATCGTGAGCGACACCGCCCGCGAGACGGCCGACCGACTCCAGCCGCTGGGCATGGCCCATTCTTTCATCAAGAGCGCGACGAAGGGTCACGTCGCGAACGATCAGAAGCGTGGGAGCCTCCGGACCGGATTCGGTGCGGGAAGAGATCTCCAGAAACCTTTCCTTGCCCCCTTCATTCACCAAGCTGACCGACAGGGGGACACCGGGCCTGGAGGCATGCACATCGACAAGCCCCTGCGCGCCGGCGCTTTTCATTGCATGGGCAAACATCGCTCCGAGAAGATTCGCCGGCTCTGTTTCCAAAATACTCGCTGCGGCGGGATTCACCTCCACAATCCGCCGCTCCATATCCAAGGCAATAAGACCGTCGGGCGCGTTCTGGAAGAGATCGGTATAGCGGCGGCGCAATCGCTCCGAAACGTTGTGCGCACGATAGTACGATTTGAGGCCGGCGCTGGTGAGCGCCGCCGTCACGACTATGATCACCTCGGTCACAATGAACGCGTTTCCTTGAATCGCCATGTCGAGTTTGCCAAGATCTCGCCCCCAGGCTCCGCTCACATACATGGTCAGAGGCACGCCAAGCCCGCACACGAAGGCCATCCCGATCGCCCCCTGGATGCCAAACAGCATCCCGCATCCGACCACCAGCACGGGGAAAGCGCCCAAGGAGGATAGAATAAGCGACTGAGCGAGATAGAAGCTCAGCAGGATTTCCCACACGACCGTCGAAAGAACAAGCACTGCGGCTGCGACAGGCCGACGGCGGGCGCAGCCAAACGCCAGTAGCAAAAGCAGGGCGGCGGCGCCTTCCTGAATCCTCATTCCTTCGATGAGGCGCTCGTAAAGCAACCCATAGAGAAACAGCACGACGTAGCCGGCGGCAACCAATCCGGCCCCTGTCCTTACCCATCCAATGTTGGGAGGTATGCCTTCCTCTTGCGGGAGCAACAGAGGAAAAGAATTCTCAGCATGAGGGTCCTGCATGGGTGGAGGGCATCACGTTACGAGCAAGAATGGTTTATGCCACCCTCTTTTATGGTATCGCCAAAAGCATCTCACACTGAATATCAAATGCACCATGCCCAACCCATATCGCGATTTCGTCTCCAGTGTTTCGAGTGCGATGGCCTCGGCAAAACAGATTCCGCTGGCCCAGGCGCGGATCGCTGCGCGCCCCGCGCCCGCTCCCAACGCCCCTGAGGTCCTCATCTTTTCTCCGCACCCCGACGACGAGGCGATTATCGGAGCCCTCGCATTGCGCCTGCTGAGGCAAAGCGGCTGGCGCACAAGCAACGTCGCGGTGACGCAGGGCAGCAACAAGCAGCGCCAGGCAGGGCGCTTGGCCGAGCTTGCCGCTTGCTGCGGCGCCATCGGCTTCGGGCTCATCCAGACGCGTGAGAACGGACTCGAAGGCATCAGCCTCAAGGGACGGGCTTCCGATCCGGCGGGCTGGGATCGCTCTGTCGCACGGATCGCCGCCATCCTCGGCGAACACAAACCGCGGGTTATCCTCTTTCCTCATGAACGCGATTGGAACGGCACTCATATCGGCACCCATCACCTCGTGGTCGAGGCCCTGGGCCGCATGGAGGCCGGCTTTTCCTGCCATACGGTCGAGACGGAATTCTGGGGCGCCATGGACGATCCCAATCTCATGGTGGAAACAAGCGAGGAAGATCTGGCGGATCTGATGGCCGCTCTCAGCTACCATGTCGGCGAAGTCGATCGGAATCCCTACCACCTGCGCCTCCCGGCCTGGATGATCGACAATGTGCGCCGAGGAGGGGAAATCGTGGGCGGCCAGGGCGCCGCCGTGCCCGACTTCACTTTCGCCACCCTTTACCGCCTTCGCCGCTGGCGAAACGGGCGCTTCGAACCCGTCCTCGCCAAGGGCCGCTTCCTCGCAGCCTCGGAAGACCCCTCAAGCCTGTTCGCGTAAGCCGGAGGCCGCATCCGGACAACGGATGCGGCCTCAGTCCATTCGGAAGACCACCATTTCCTGGGCGGTTGCGTCGGCGCGCAGCCAGACGCTGCCTCCGGTGGCATCGCAGTCGATCACGCGAACGATGTGCGCGAGATCCCCTGCGGCCGGAGCCAGTTCAAGCAGCCTGTTCGGCGCTTTCATGAACCATTCGGTGTCGATGTAGTTGCCCGTATTTCTCGGAAAATGCGCCACGTAGAGCATGTCGTGCTCGACGATGTCATTGAAGAAATGCGTGCCGAGGGAGACATCGGGTATCAGCCGCTCATGCATCTCCACCACCTCGCAAACCACGGATGCCCGGCTGATCTCGCCGAAGGAAACCGGAATGCCGAGCGACGGGCTATGCGTGCCCCAGCGACCGGGGCCGATGAGCATCAGGCCGCGATCGTCGGCGGGATGCTGCTGGTTGAGCCGGCCGATCAGGCGCGCCACGGCATAACGGTCGCGTTCCGAAAGCTGGGCATAGGATTTTGTAACGATGTAGATGATACGGCTTAGGCGCTGTTCCCTGCTGACGCCGATCACGGCTCCGTGAGCGACCATAAGCCGCTGCTGCGCTCCCTGCACCGTCGGCGCCATCGTGCCCGACTCCCTGTGGAATTGGAAGGTGCGGCACTGAAGCAAATGGATGCGATAGGAGCCGTCGGAGAGAAAGTTGACTGTAAACTCGATATCCACCGGGTGTTCGTAGGCTTCCTCAAGCAAGGCCAGCATCTTTCGCAGGTCGGCGGCCACTGTGGTTTCGGCCAGCAGCCGGTCGAAGGTGATCCAGGGATAGTTTTCCGCCGTATAGGTAAGGTATAGATCGGTCGGGAAATCCGGCTTCTCGCTGAGCACCTCCGGGAAATTCAACGAGACAAACTTCCCTTTCTTCAGGTCGAGGCAATCCATGCGCCGCTGGCAGTGTTCGTGCACGTCCTCGAAGCTGGCCTCGGGCCGCCGGGAGAGGGCGTTAAGCGCCACCAACCGCGTGTAATCGTCGTCGGATCGGTCCACGGCGCGAGTGCCCAGGCCGAAGACCAGCCGCACCACCCCGGCGCGCGGATCTATGTCCGGATGCCAGACGAAGGGATTGTAGGAGAGCCCCACTCCCGCGGCCTGGGGGTAATAGTACCGGCCCTGCGGCGCCCCCGAGACGCGCATGATCAGGAGGGCCATGCGCTCCTCGCTCTCCAGCAAGCCGCGACGCTTGCGATAAAGCAGCGCCTCCTCGTCGAGGACGCTGGCATAAACGCAGCGCACGGCCTCCAGGAGTTCCTTCATGCGCTGTTCCGGCGATCCGCGGTTCACCACGAACACGCTTTCGTACTTGCCCGAGAAGGCGTTGCCCCGGGCGTCCTCGAGAATGGAGCTCGAACGCACGATGTAGGGGGACTCGCCGAAGTAATCGAGCATGCCCTGGAACTGCTCAAGGATGCCCGCCGGGAACTGGCCGGAGAGTATCCGGCGCCGCCCCTCTTCAAGCCCCTGCAGGAAGGTATCGGGATTCTTCTGCTGATCCCGGAGCCACCAGACGTCATTTCGAACAAGGAAGGAAATGAACACCTCGGCCCCGACAAAAAAGGAGTCATGCGCCTCAAGGCGGGTGGACAGCTCGTGGTCTCGCTCACGCACGATGGCGCGTGCCACGAGCATGCCGAGCGTCTTGCCGCCCACGGAGCCGATGCCGATCATGCGGTCGCGAACCACGAGAAAATCCTCGAGCGTCAGGTATCGTTCGACAAGCGGCGCGATGCCCGAGCGGTGCACGCGCATCGCCCAGCGCACGCGGCGCAGCATGTCGTCGTGCGCCTCGACCGAGCAATGCCCCGTCTTGAATTCCTCCTCCACCGTCGTGGCTTCCTGAAACAGTTTTCGCCAGTAACCCGAGCGCCGGTCGCTCTGCAGCCGCGGCCATTGCGTGCGGGAGAGAATCTGGGCGAGCACGGCGCTCTCCTTGACGGGAAGAAAAGCGTCGCCTTGGCGCACATGGGTGGTGTTCATCGCCTCAAGCGAGCGGTGCTGCACCTTGACCGGCCGCACGTACAGGCGCCCGTCGAGACGGAAGAGGTCCAGCATGAACTGCGTCGTCTGGCGGATGGGATCCTGCGCGTAAACGGAGTGCTGGTCCCGGTAGAGGCCGAAATAAGTCACCGTCTCGAGGTCGAACAGCCGCGGGCAGGTGAGCATGAAGAAATTGCCGAGGCTCTGGTCCGAGCCCCAGATCTCGGCCAGGTGGGAAAGGCAGTCGAACACATACGCCGTCCCCCGGCCAGCGCGCTCGATCACGGTGTGCACGTCGCGCACGAAGCTCTCGAATCCGCGAGATGGATACACCTCGCAGACTTCCGCGCCGATCGACTCCGGCACGAGCGCCGGATGACTGGCGAAACGGAAATAGATGAGGCGCGATCCCGAGTCCTTTGCAGCCTGGGCGTAGGGCTGCACGAGCTCCTGGTATTCCTCTATTTTCTCCACCTCCCATACGACGTTGTCGCCCGGCTCAATCCCGTGCAGCACACGGTCGAGTCCGGGCAGGCCTGTGGTGAAGGAGAGATTTGGAGGAGACATGGGGACGAAGGTTACATAGGGCGCAGTACTCCTGCAATAACATGCCGTCTCGCTGGGCTCTCCCCCCTAAAAAAAAGCCGCGCCACCGTGGTGGCGCGGCCAGGGGGAGATAAGATCCTACATGACGCCCTGATCGAGCATCGAGTCGGCAACCTTGACGAAGCCGGTGATATTCGCGCCGAGCACATAGTTGCCCGGGACGCCGTACTCATCGGCCGTG
>JBAZHQ010000033.1:0-3612 GCA_041652235.1 Opitutaceae bacterium
CCGCCCGCCGCATTTCCGCCCGCCGCTTTTGCGGCCATCACCGGTGCCGCGGCTCCGCCTGTCTTGAGGCTCTTCACCAGCCAGGCGACTTGGTGCAGCATATACGCCTGCTGGAGCGCCGACTGCGCTCCCCCTGTGAGTGGCGAACCCGAACAAATCAGGCTCTGCATGAGGAAGGGCGTGCCTAGCGTTCCGATGATGAGCCAGAGCGCCGCGAGCAGTCCGCCGAGCAGGCTGCCGAACGAAGCCGCGTCGATTTCTCCCGGTGTCAGTCCATAGGCGGCGGCGAGGTTGGTCGCATACGCCGTGAGCAGGTGATACGAAATCAGCTCGGTCACGGCGAAGCCGACCGGCCACGCGAGCACCGCGATCGTCTGTTGCACATAGCGCACCCCGAGCGAGGTGAGTGACGGCACCATCATGAGCCCGAGCGCAATCGGAAGGAAGAGATAGCAGAGAAGCTTCAGCAGATACTGCAGCAGCAGGAATGGCAGTTGCAGGAGGCTCGCGATCAGGACGACGAGCTTGGCTGATGCGAAGAGGAACGCCTTGTAGAGAGACTCACCGATTCGGCGGAATGTGAATGCCGTGTCCGAGTCCGCGACGGTGTCGCGCAGCCGGCCGGCGGTCTGCATCGGGTGCTCCGTGTAGCCCGTGCTGAGGTGGTCGGCGAGCGTCAGGAACATCCGCTCCACGAGCCCGAACCAATACGGCAGGGTCGCCACGAACGACACGATGATGATTGCGCGCACGAGCGGCGCGGTGAGGCTCTCCGCGTCCGGCCGAGCGCGTTGCACGTGGATCATGAACCCGACGACGCAGACGAAAAACACGACGAAGCGCAGGTCGTTCGCCAGCGAAACAATCGTTTCCCGCAAGCCTGGAGCGAAGTTTTCCATCAGTTGCGCCCCTCCTGCGGCCGCTGCCGTTCTTCCTCGCGCCGGAGCTTCTCTCGGGCCGCCGCGGTTAGGCTATAATCCGTCCGAGGATCGAGCCGGATGCCGCGCTGCCAGGCGTCGACCGCGTGCAGGTCCCTCGTTGGGGTCGCCGGAGAGACCCGCCGCGGGTGGCGGTGCACGAGGTAGCCGGACACGGCGAGCCCCAGGATGAGAATCACGAGGAGCATTCTCACGGGCTGGTGTAGCTGGCGGGCGCGAGCCGGAGACTGCTCTGCCAAGCATTCACCGCGGCGAGAGAACGGCGCTCCTCCGCGCTCTGTTTTTCCAACAGGTCCTGCCGCTCCTTGGCCGACTGGTTCTCGTTTAGGATCTGCTGTGCCCGCAGCTTATCGGATTCGTCGCGCCGCCGGGCCGCCATCTCGGCAAGCTGACCATTCAGGGCCGCGACGCGGATGTTGAGCTTGTCCACCTCCGCCTGGGTCGTCGCAACGCGCAGCTGCTCCAATGCCGCCGCCAGTTCCGTCTGCAACGCCGCGCGACGCGCATCGGTGTCCGTCTGGACCACGGCCATTTGCTCCGCCTGCCGTTCGACCGCCGCATACCGCCGGTAGTAGTCGGTCTGTCGCGCGAAACCCGCGCCCAATGCGGTCCGGTCGTCCAGCGCGGTGAACGTGCCGTCGAGCGTGTTGCGCAGGGAATCGGAGGCATTCGCGAGCCGCCGGATCGCTTGCATGGTCTCGCCGTAATCGTGCGCGAGCTCGTTTGCGCCCAACTCACGCAGCACAACGCCTGTTGCGCCGGGATCGCCCATCGCGTCACGGATACGCCGTTGCACCGCGAGTTGGTCCTCCAACTGGCGGATCTGCTGGTTCAGTCGTTCCAGATTCTCGGCCCAGCGGTTGATGACTTCCGCGTGCTGGGCGACCTGGCCTGACTGGATCAGGGTGTTGACCGCCGTGTTGACCGGGTCGTTGACGATCCACTGCCCGAAGGCCGAGGATGCGAGGCAGGACAAACAGAGCACGATTCTTTTCATGGCGTGGCGGGGGTTTGCGCCGGCGGGGCCGTGCGCTGCTGGTTTTGGAGTATCCAATACTGCTCCTTCACCGCCTGGGCGTAGCCGCGTTCGTAGCCGCGAACCTCGGCGTCGGTCTGGCGTCGCGGAGTCGCGCAGCCGGCGAGAGCGAGAAGGACGATGAAGACGCTACGTCGCATGGCGGGACTCCGGGATGTGCCGCAGCGTGCCGCACTGCGGCGGTTGCGTGGTGGGCGTGAAACAACAGACCGACGAATACCGCGCGCCGGGCGGGAGTTGCTCCGGCAGCGGGTAGCGCTGGATGGCGTCGAGCGCAGTTTCGGGCAGGGCGATGTCGCCGCTCAGATCGGTGAGGTCCGTGCGGTCAGATTGCCGCAGAAGGAAAAACTGTTTCGCATTGCCGATCACGGCCGACCGGACCCGCGACGCCTTGAAGCGGGCGTATTGCTGGATGATGCTCGCGACCCAGCAGTTGAATTTCCGCAATTGGGCGAAGCCTTCCGCAACGATCTGCTCACCGCCGGGGACATCGAGGAACCGGGCGACCTCCTCGAAGATCAGCCGCTTGGCCACCGCGCGCGGCAGCGCGAGAATGTGCTGTCGCGCGAAGCCGCTGACGAGCAGGCCCGCCGCTGCCTTGAGTTCGACCGCCTGTTCCGGGATCAAGCCGAGTTCGAAATGCGCGACTTTCCGGTGCAGCGAGACATTGCTGGTTCCATCGAACAGCCGGCCATATTGGCCATGGGCACTCCATCCGCGCAGCAGCGTCGCCAGACGGTCGATCTCATCCTTGGGGTGCTCCGGCATCCGCGCATACGCCAGCAATTCCACGAGCGCACTGTGCGTGGGAAATTCCTCCGCAGTATAGAAGGCGCAGGCCGTCTGCGCGACCAACCGAGCCGTGGCGCTGTCCTGGGCGAAGCGCGTGACCTCGGCTTCCGTGAGCGTGATCCAGAGTTCCTGCGCGACGGCTTCCTTCTCCGCCCGCCGGTCGCGAAAATCGACAAACGCCTCAAGCGGAGTGGTCCCCGCCGGCATTCGTTCCCGCCAGCGCTGCACCGCGCACGCAAGGCGGCGAGCTTCTTCCGCCTTTTCCGGCAGCCGGCGCTCCCATTCGGTGTAGGCGTCGGCGTAAAGTTGATGCAGGTATTGCGTGAGCTGCGCCTGTCGCAGCGCGAGGTGCTCCGCGTTCTCCGGCGCTCCGACCATTCGCGACAACAGTGCGACGGCGCTTGCCAAATGGAGCTGGGTCAGCGGCAGCCCCTGCGTGTCGAGGTAGTTGAGCGTGAGCGGCGCATCCGGGTGGATGACAATCGGTGTCTCGCCCAGCGCCTCGGTGAACCGCTTGTGCGACAGACCCTCCTCGACGATCACCGTGTAGCCGAAGAGCCCGGCCGTCTGCATGAGCAGGTCGAACATGAACTCCGACTTCCCGGCTCCAGTCATGCCGAAGACGACGGCGTGCTGTGGGGAGCCGTGAGCACTTGTTCGCACGCCGACCAGATTGCGATGACTGCCGTCGTAAAGCGCCTGGGCGTCCGCGAGAGCGCCGGTGAACGTCGCCGAGAACGGCAGCAGGTCCGCGAGATAACTGTCCTCCGCATATAAATCGCGGTGTCGATAGGAGGAATGCGTCCAGCCCGGCCACGTGGCGAAAAAGAGCTTCTTCGCCGTCGT
>JBAZHQ010000033.1:3622-8078 GCA_041652235.1 Opitutaceae bacterium
TGGCAGCGCGCACTCGAAATACTGCGCGCCGTCCATCGCATGGATCGCCGCCTGCACCGCCGAGACCTTGTCGCGCAGTGCCTCTCGGGTGGGTGCCCACACACGGATCAGATAGCTGATGTGGAACGGCCGCGCGAAACCGCCGGACAGCGCCTCGACCTTGCGTTCCTTTTTCCTTAGCGCGACGAGCAGGGACGGCCGGGGCTGGTCGGCATATTCACCCTGAAGCCGCTCGACTGCCTTTTCCTCTCGATGGATTTCCTGCCGCGCTGCCGCCGGTGTCACGTTGACCGTGATCGCGTAGTCGAGAAACGGGAGGCCCGTCAGGTGCGCGACGATGCCCGGCCGGGTCCGTTGCGGCCAGCGGGCAAGCGCCAGCACCGCGTGGAACTGTCCGTCGAGAAGAAAACCACCATCCGGTTGGGCCACCCCTTCACCGTGCCATCCGGTCTCCTGAATTGTGAGCGCGGGGTCGAACGCGGCCGGGCCGTCGCTCTGGGATGCGAGCCCCGGATTGAGGAAACGCCAGAGGGCAAGACAATGGCCACGGTCATCCAATGGTCGGACTGACAGTTCGCTTCCGAAAACCCCGCGTAGCGTGGACTCGAACTCCTCGAATTGCGTCCGCATCTGGTCCAAGACGCGTCCATAGTGGGCGCGCAATCCATTGCGGGTCCTAACGTTGCCGCCATATTGCGTGATCTCGATGGAGAGAAAGAGCGCGAGCCGCTCCCGCCGCAGTTCTCGCGCCTGCATCCGCTGCCAGTAGCGGGTGAAGCGCTCGTTACGCGTGCGCCGCACCACTGGCTCGACGATTGCCTGCGTCGCCTCATGATAGCGCTGTAATTCGCCTCGGTAGTCCGCATCGCAGGACCACTGGAACTGCATGCGGCGGCCCGGTGTGGCCAGCGCAAGCAACGCCCTCACCTGGTCCTGAAACTCGTTGAGTCGAGCAAAACTCGCCCCACGCAGATCCGACGGCTCCAATTGAAAGCCCTTCGCGACGATCGCGCCGCGTTCCAGCGAACCATAGACGAGGAGATCGTCCGCCCGGATGCCGTTTGGTGCGCGGTCGTGCGGTTTCATACGAGGCCCTCCTGATCGGCCGGGCTGCGCGTGAAATCCCCGCCACCGAACGCCGTCTCGATCCGGTCGCGGTCGTAGCCTGCGGGCTTGCCGTGCTTCAGACAAATGACCCAGCCCGCGACGCCCGTCAGTGGGGCCACTCCCGCGACCACCGCGAACACCCAGCTTACGCGCAACACAAAGCCCAAAAGTCCAGCCACGCCCAAGGCGCCCATCAGCGCGATAACCAGCACCAGATAGAGGTTCCCTTCCAGACCGAACGCCCGGCCGGCGGAATCGTCGGCGGAGTTGGTGTCGGTGAGGCGCAGTTCGTTCATGGTCAGAACCGCGGGGTCAGCACCGCGTCCTGCAGGCCGAAGATGGCGAACAAGACGCCCATGATGGCCGCTGCTGCCGCGATGATTATTCCGCCGATGATCCCGCTTTTGCCCTCGGCGTCTCCCTTGCTGATCGCGTTCGCGCCGGTCCAGATTTTCAGCACGCCCCAGAAAAAGCCGATCATGAAGAGCACGAGTAGCGCGCTCCCAAAATTGTCCCGCAGTTGTTGCACCTGGGCTAAAAAGCCGGGACGGAACGCTCGTAGGAGGGCCGGGGTGAGGAAGGAGGAAGGAATCTCGTGCATCTAACAATCATACTGTCATACCATATCTCGACTTGTCAAGCCGACTTTATGCTAGTATGACTTTAGGCATGAAATTCGCAGAGGATAAGCGCGTCAGTTTCTCGCTCTATGCCGATGACACCAAGGTCCTGCGCCGTCTAAACCTCGCTCTGCGCGATGCCGGTGCCGACGTCGGCCGTGCGGACGCCATGCGGCTGCTGATCTACGCGGCGAGTGAGGCAGAGATGTTCTCGCACGCGGCCCTGCGCCTCCAAGCCGAAGCCCGTGGCGGTGCTGACACCGGCACGATTGACGAGCGTTTCACCGTCTGGCTCCCCGGCTCGCTCATCAAGAAGCTCGGCCGTGTTGTGGATGACCTCGCCCGCAAGGACATTGACGTTGAGCGCACATTCATCGTCCGCGCCCTCCTGCATGCGCCGCACGATGCCAAGGCGCTGATCCGCGCTCTGCCGAAACTCGCCGTGGAGTTCCCGGATCGGCGCTCCCTTCGAGGTCAGCAACGTGGCTGAGTTCGGCGACCGTCTCGCGCACTTGAGCGGACTTGAACCGCACTTGCGCGCGCATATCCGCGGGCAGGATCATCTGCTGCCGCGAGTCGCCGCCGGCTTTTCCCGCGGAGCTTTGCAGCTTACGTCGCCGGACCGGCCGCGCGGCTCATTCCTTTTCGTTGGGCCGACGGGCACCGGCAAAACGGAGACGTTTGCCTGCGCCACCGACTACGTCTTTGGACCAGGGCATCTGGTCTCTTTCGACATGTCCGAGTATCAGGATCGCTCGGCCGTGAACAAACTCCTGGGCGAGGACCGCGGTGATCCCGGCCTGCTGGGTCGAAGTCTTTTATCCGTGCCCGCGGGCGGCGTGCTTTTCGACGAAATGGAAAAGGCGCATCCGCTCATCTTGGATCTGTTTCTACAGATTCTTTGGCAGGGGCGAATCACCGTGGCGACGGGTCAGACGTTCCGGTTCAGAGATTATTTTGTCGGGTTTACATCCAACATCGGCAGCGCCGACGCCATGCGCATGGAGCACTCGAAGTTCGCGAGCGTGGAGCAGGCGGTGCTACGCAGCGTCGAGCGCACACTCCGACCCGAACTCGTCGGCCGGATCGACGAAAAACTGGTCTTCGCACGCTTGTCGCCTGAAGTGCAGCGCGAGATCTGCGCGCTCGAAGTCAAAAAGGAAACGGACCGCCTGCGCGGCCTCGGCTATGATCTGGCGGTTTCGCGCGAAGCGATGGAATTCCTCGTGCGCGAGGGGTTTCACCCGCAACTCGGGGCGCGTCCCCTTCGCAAGACTGTCGAACGCCAGCTGCAAGACGCGGTTGTGCGCGATCTTTTTGCGACCGGCTGCGGTCGCGGCGTCCTGGCGCTTGGCGAAGATCTCCGCCACGTTGCCATTCGTCGGGTTTAGTAAGCGAAAGCAGCACTCGTTGCTCGCGCGCAACACTGGCGAGCCGGCAAAATCTTAGCTCCGAGGTCGCAGTCCCAGAATGATTTGTTCGACTACAACTTCCACTAGCGCATCAACCGGTATTTTCCTGTCGGCCGCAGGTAACGCGGTCCCGAAGTGTTGAAGGAAATTGAAAGACGGCTTGACAGCAGTCGGCGGTGGACTAATCGTCATTTCGGAATGCGACGAAATGAAGAAATGCTCGCCGAGCACCCCGAGGTGCGGGATTTTTTGAAAGCCGTGGCCAGTGAGACGCGGCAGCGGATACTGTTTCGCTTTGTCAACGGCGAGCCGAGGACGGTGGGGCAGATCGCGGAGCAACTCGATATTGTTCAGTCCACCGCTTCCGAGCACCTCGCGATCCTGAGGCGGGGTGGGCTCCTCATCGCCACGCGCGATGGCAAGGAAGTCTATTACCGCCCGGATCGCGCCCGGACGCTTGAGCTGCTCAAAAAGCTCTCGGACCTCCTGACGAGCTGCTGTCCGAAATAGAGGCAGGAAACCCGGCACTGAGAATGATGACAATGAATCGGCCCAACACTTCGTCACTTCGCCATACGACGACTCAGCAAACGGATTCCCCTGGTGCGATTGCAGGCGCAAGCACAGAGCCGGCTAGCACCGCCGTAAGAAATATCCCTGTGACGGATGCACTTCGTGCGCTCCAGATTGGAGAGGAACAGCGCTCACCGAATCACGCACCCGCACCCCGGCACAAGCACCCGGTGCTGTGGCTGAGCGTGGTGGTCTTGGGCATCGCACTCACCGCAGGGGCGGCGTGGCTCGGTCTGCACTCCAGGCCGATGCCCGTGCAGGTGATGACGGTGGCGCCGGCACAGGCAGCGGGCGGCGGCTTCCTGGCGGCAGGTGGTTATGTAAGACACGCCCGCGTGGTGAACGTAGTCGCGCGGGTGTCAGGCATTGTGGCGACACTCCAGGTTTCTGAGGGTGACGTAGTGCGTGAAGGCGACCTCATCGCCACGCTCCATGCAGAGGAGCTGGAGCAACAGGTCGCCGAGAGTCGGGCCGATCTCAGGGCGGCTCAGGCCCGGCTCGCCGAGCTCGAGGCTGGATCGCGGCGCGAGGAGATAGCAGGCGCCCGCGCGAAGGTCGACGCCCTCCGATTGACCGCCGAGCGGCTGGATCGGGACAGGGAGCGGAGCAAGACTCTGGCCGATTCTGGCGCAATTTCTGCGCAGGCTCGCGAGGGAGCCGAGAATGAGAGCCTCGTTGCGAGCAGGACCCTTGAGGCGGCACAGCAAGCTCTCGCATTACTTGAGGCGGGGCCAAGGCCTGAAT
>JBAZHQ010000033.1:8088-21556 GCA_041652235.1 Opitutaceae bacterium
GCGGCACGGGCGGCCGTCGACGCAGCTCAGGCCCGGCTCGCTCGCGCTATGACCCTCCTTGGGCGCACCGAGATTCGCGCCCCGCTCAGCGGTCGAGTGCTGCGCAAGTTCATTGAGGTTGGAGCCGTGATCTCGTTCGACCTCCCGAACACCGAAGCTTACAGCGCCCTCGGTTCCGGTTCTCCCATCGTGGCCATCGGCCAACTCGAAGGACTCGAGGCCGTTGCAGACATCAACCAGTCCGACCTTAGTCGCCTCTCCCCCGGAGAGAAAGTCGAGATCAGCGCAGAGGCCTTTCCTGGAAAGGTTTACCAGGCACATGTCACGCGCTTCTCGCCTCGCGCCGACCGAAACAAGAACACGGTCGAGGTTACGGTGCGGTTCGATAACCCCGCGCCCGATGAACTCGCCCATGACATGAGCGTGAAGCTAAGCTTTCTCGGTGATCAAGCGACGACAGGCCCACGCGATCTCCTGATCCCAGCAAGTGCCATTGCAGGCCAGGCCGGGGCCCAGGTCGTGTTCGTTGTCGAAGACGGCCACCTTCGCCCCCGGAGGATCACCGCCGGGCCGCCGCTGCCTTCCAAGCTGGTTTCCGTAAAAGACGGCCTCGTTCCGGGCGATGTCGTCGTCATCGCAAATCTAAAAGCTTTGAAAGAAGGCATGAGAGTCGTGCCGCTGAGCGCGGCCATAAATTGAGGAGAAAACCATGAATAATGAGGTCATTTTGCAGATACGTAACGTGGCTAAGTTCTACGAGCGAGGCGGGCAGAGCGTCAGAGTGCTCAATGCCATCAACCTGGATATCCCGCGAGGCGACTACGTCGCGCTCATGGGGCCTTCCGGCTCTGGCAAGACCACGCTGCTCAACATCATCGGCGGGCTCGACAGCCCGACCTCAGGCAGCGTGGTCGTGGAGGGGACGAATATCGCGGAGCTGGATGATCGTGGCCTCGCCGCCTGGCGAACCTCCAACATTGGCTTCGTCTTCCAGCAATACAACCTGATCCCCGTGCTTACGGCGTTCGAGAACGTGGAGCTCCCTTTGCTGCTGTTCCGGATGCGCAAAGAGGAGCGCCGTAAGCGAGCGCTGGCTGCGCTCGAGCTCGTGGGACTCGCGGAGCGTGCCCATCACTTTCCCCGCCAGTTGAGCGGTGGCGAAGAGCAGCGCGCCTCCATTGCCCGAGCACTAGTGACGGATCCGAAGCTCATCATAGCCGACGAGCCCACGGGAAATTTGGATGCCGTCGCAGCCGCGAATGTCCTCGACCTTCTCGAGCGCCTCAACCGAGACCTGAAGAAGACCATCCTCATGGTTACGCACGACCCGAGCGCGGGACGGCGCGCCAAACGGCTCGCCCGCCTATACAAGGGCGATCTCAGCTCGGACCAGAATACGGAGGCAACAGCATGAAATTCCTTCCACTCGTTTTTAAGAGCATCATGCGGAACCGCCGCCGGACGGTGCTGATGGCAGCGGGCATCGCTGTCGCGGTATTCGTCATCTCGGCCCTGCTGACGGTTGAGGCCGGGTTCGGCGCTCTTGTCGGCTCGGCACAGGACACGCTGCTGGACGTCCGAGAGAAGGGGCTGGCCTGCATGGTCACGGGCCGCGTGTTTGACAGCTATCTAGGCAGCATCAGCCGAAATCATGGAGTCAGCAGTGCGACCGGTGTGCTGCGCGGAATCTACACCTATCAGAGCAAGGAGAACCTCGTCACCGTTAGCGGCGTGGACTACGATGTGTTTCGCGACCTGAAAGCCATCCGCGTGGTCAAAGGCTCGGAGCAAGCCTTCGCGGCGCGGCCGGACGCCGCTCTGGTGGGGCAGCCATTGGCGACCCAGTATGGGTGGCGGGAGGGTCAGTCGGTGTCCCTGCTGGAGGACCGGCTCACTTTCACAATCGCCGGCATCTTCGTCTCGCCCGACAAGGCCTACGAGAGTGGGGTGCTGCTGCACAAGAAGTATCTCGCCAGACTGAAGCACGACGAGGGCAAGAGCACCTATCTGCTCGTCAGCCTGAAGAATCCAGCTGATGTATCCGCCGTCAGCCGGGCCATCGATTCCGAGTTCGCTAATCACCCCAAGCCGACCAAAACCCAGTCCGAGCGGGCCGCTCGCGAACGGGAGCTTCAAGAGTTCATCGATATCCGGCGCATGTTCGCACTGTTGGTGCTGGCGGTGATCGTGGTGAGTATTTTTGGCGCCGCAAACAGCGTGTCCATGTCGGTGCGCGAGCGGACGCGGGAAGTAGGAATCCTCCGCAGCCTGGGCCTGCGTAAGGAACACATTCTGGGCATCCTGATTGGCGAGTCGGTCTCGGTGGCGCTCGTGGGCGGAGCCATCGGCATGGGCCTCGCCTCTCTGCTGCTGGCAACCGATAGGACAATGGGGGGGATGATCCCGCTCTCGCTTCGGCCTTCCACACTCATCCTCGCTGCCGCGGTATCGATCCTGATCGGACTCGTAGGTGCGGTCCTGCCGGCGGTCCGTGCGACGAAATTGTCCATCGTCGATGCCCTTAGGCTCGCCGACTAGAAATCTCGGAGGACACCATGGCTCTACCGCTTTCATACAACATACGCAGCCTGCTCCAGCGCAAATCCAGGACCATTCTCACGATCCTGGGCATCGCTGCCGTGATCTCCATCTTCGTGGCGATGGTCTCGTTCTCGCAGAGCTTGGCCTCGACCTTTGCCCGCACTGGCTCGCCCGACAACGTGGTTGTGCTACAGAAGAGCGCCTTCGACAAATCGCTCTCCTCGCTGCCGAAGAGCAGTAACGACGTGATTCGCTATTTCGACCACATCCGCCACAAGGGCGAGACGCCCCTCGCTTCTCCGGAACTCTCGGTCGAGCCTTGGGCCAGCGTTCCGGGGAGACCGGGTGAGATCTTCATGATGGCCCGCGGCATCGAGCCTGTGTTCTTCGACGTTATGGATCAGGTGAAAGTGGTGCAGGGCTCCCGGGAGCTCCGCGGCAACAAGCTCCTGATCGGACCTGCCGCACGCTACAAACTGGGAGGAGCGGGCATCGGCGATACCGTCGTGTTCTTCGGCGAGCGCTGGACCGTCGGAGGACTGTTCGAGGCGAAAGGAAGCAGTCTGGAACTCTTGATATTGGCTGATCTCTCCGACCTCATGCGAGCGGCGCGTCGTGACGAGCTCTCCTCCTTCACCCTCAAGGCGGCCAGCGTCGACGAGGTCGCGCCGCTCGTCCGGCTCCTCGAGGCAGATCGTCGCGTGCTGGTCACCGCCATGGCCGAGAATGACTACTATGTCGCTTCCGGGAAGATCTTTGGGATCGTAGCCCAGCTCGGGCTCCTCGTGTCGATCATTGTCTCGCTCGGCGCCATCTTCGGCGGCATGAATACCATGTATACAGCGGTCGCCGGCCGGACGCGAGAGATCGGGACCCTGCGGGCGCTCGGATTCAGCGGAACGAGCATCCTCGTGTCCTTCTTGGTCGAGGCTGTGTTTATCGGGATTTCCGGAGGTGTCCTAGGAGTGGCGCTAGGAATGCTCGTCCACGGCGCGCGCGTCAACGTCATGACCGCGAGTATCCAGTTCTCGGTGACTCCGTCTGTGGCGGCAGCAGGGCTCGCGCTCTCGATAGCCGTCGGGCTTCTCGGAGGACTGCTACCCGCGTTCAGGGCTTCGCGCCTCAAGGTCGTCGAGGCCATCAAGCACGCGTAGCCCGCGAGGAGTCCGCAACCATGACAGACCCACTGAGAAATACGGGGCACCGCCCAATGAAGCGGCTCGGACTTGTCGGCAGTCCCAGTTCCGAAACCACTCTGGGATATCTGCGCACAATTAACCGCGAGGCGCAAAAGAAGCTGGGACTAAATCACACTGCGGCAACGATTCTTCATGCAAACGATGCCGCCCACTTCACGACGATGTTGGAGGCAGGCCAATGGAAGGCCCTCGCACGTCAACTCATGGCTTCCGCCTATGACGCGAGACGCGCAGGCGCCGCGGGTCTGGTGGTTTGCGGCAGTGCGCTCAATCCCTGTGCGACAGATATAGAAGAAGCGATCGATCTCCCGGTTCTTTCCATCTACTCGGCAATGGCCGAGGTCTTGACACGATTCCGAACCAAACGGGTGGGACTCCTCGGACCGCGCACGACGCGGGAGGTCGATATCTGGCGGCGCGAGCTTGGAGAGCTGCGGCTGATGGAGCCCAGTTCAGACGATGCGGGACTCTTGCGTGCCTATGCTGTCCGTTTGGTGAATGCTGAAGCGCAGCCGGAGGAGTGGCAGGTCGAAGCGACAAGGATAATTTCGAAACTACGTCGCGATGGCGCGCAAGCCATCGTGCTGTGCGCTCCTGAACTTGGCCGTTTGGCGCGAGTAGGCAGGACCTTGCTTCCCGTTCTCGATGCGGATGAAATCCACGCGTGGGCGGCGGCAAGCTGGGCGCTGGGAGACGGATAAGCCAACCCTCACGCAGAAATGAAAAACGCCGTGTCCCGAGTCCTCCGCGTTCTCAAAAATGGCCGCGCTATCCATGCCGGTGTCGATGGAGATTGGTATCTTCGCCAGCTTACAAAATATGCGCGTAAAAAACCTAATTCTTGTGGAGGAGACGCGTGGGCGATCCGGCTGATGCACAACCAATCTGGGCCACCTTTGTCGATTTGCCACAAGGAGCGAAGCCGCTACTCCACGCGCTTATTGCCGATTCCGGGATCGGCGTTCTGCTCGAGAAACTTTCCCCGAACCATTGGCCGCAGCACGACCATGCACAATGGCAAGTTGCGATACTCTTCGGACGAGCCGAGTGCGTGGCCCACTGGCATGCGTCGGATGGAATTGAGATCGAGAGAACTTTAAGGGGCGGCGCGGTTTGGATCGTGCCGCCGGGTTGTCAGCATTGGATCGATTGGACCGTGGAAGGTGAAGTCATCGTTGTCTATGTCCACCCCATGAGGGTGCGAGAAATGGCGAGCCAGCTCCGGTCGGCGACAGTGGGCTCGTTGAGTGACTACGTCGCCACCGAGCCGCTACTGGCTGAATTGTGCCGAGACCTGCTCCAATTCTGCCAGCGACCTGTTTTGGCATCGGCGACCCGTATCGCGAATACCGCCTCTCTACTCGCGGTTATCGTGATGGAAACAGAGTTCTCCCTTGCCGGGCAGCCGGCCGAAGGGCCGTTAGGCAGTGCCGCCAAGGTGGTCGAATGGGTTAAAAAGCATGTCAGCACGGCGTTGCGGGAGGAACTGTCGGTGGCCAAGCTTGCCAAGGAAATCGGTATCAGTCCGAGGCACTTCCGCCGATTGTTCCGCCGCGCCACCGGCATGACGCCGCAAGAATACCTGTGGTCGCGGCGAGTGGCGCATGGCAAAGCATTGCTCCTCGGCGGGCGGCACAACGTGACGGAGGCCGCAGCAGAAGCCGGCTTCGCCGATCAAGCTCATATGAACCGACACTTTCGGGCGACTTTCGGCGTTTCCCCCAGCGCATTCTTGCCGCGTCGACGTCCGCACGGTTCTCAATAAAGGCCGCAGATTTCATGAAATTCATTCCAGTAATTTGCTAATATCCCGTCTCATAGGCCACAGCGGAGCGGTATCATCGATCATGTATTCGGGCCGATGCCTGGTTGTGATGCAGAAGTCTCCACCTTCCCCAAAAATAATGAGAATCGCTCGAAATAACCTCGATGAAACCGTCTCGCCGCCTCGTCAAAGTAAGCCCGGGTTGCTACAGGGTTTATGTTTCTGCCTCGCGAATCCTTCGCCATAAGCTCGGTGCCAAAGCGCCGGATGCCGATGACCTGATTCGCCTTGAATTGAGCAACCGCGACCCGCAGATGATCGCGGCAGATTATCTGGAAACTCGCGTTCGGCGCAGCCGGGCTCAAAGCAGCGGTCGTCGTGCTAGGACGCACACGCGAGCGACGCTTCTTTCGCCGCCGATAAAGGTGACTATTCCCCGTCCGATTAAGGTGCTTGATCCGGCGCTAAACTAAGTTCGGGGCCGCGCACCAGCCGGCGGATCTGCCTCAATTGTGACTCGCGTCCGTCGGCATTCTGTTCGGAAGCGTGAATTTGGTGAAGGGGAGCGCTCGTAGAAACGGCCGGCCGGTTTGTCGCGGATGCCGGATGACCGCCCGACCCTCGCGCAGAGCAAGCAGTTGGGTTGGCTTGAACCACGGCTCATCCGCTGGTTGCCAATTGCGGGATGTTCGGCCGCCGCTCACGCCACCGCTGTATTTGCGGATTTCTCGGCCGCCCATTTTTTCGGAAATGATCTTGGCGCCCTTTTCGTCGGCCGCCCGAAAATGGATCTGTGTCCGCAAATTCGCCATGAAAACGTCGGCTTTGGTCGTGGTCTCGAACGCGGCATACAGCGAAAGCGGCGTCTGCGTTGCCGAAATCAGGCACACGCCCGCCTCGCGCAACTCATCGACAGTGCCGTGGTCGGCGAAACCATCCTCGGAGACGAGCGTCGTCTTCTGTCCCTCGTCCAGCACGAGCGAGATCAGGTTGCGCCGCCGCAGCTCCGCCGGGTCCAAATCGAACCGCCGGAACGCGTGCAGGAAGAACAACTGCTTGAAGAGCAGGTTCAGGTATTTGCGTTCGACCTGATACGCCTGCGGCACGGACAGGCAGACGAGCCGGCCGGCGTCGATCTCGGCCAGCGAGAAGTTCGGATTCCGGCTGCACACCACGTCGGCGATGTCCGGGGGCGTGTAGGGACGGAGAAAATTCGCGACCGTGAACACCGTGCCGCCCTTCTGCTCCGGCGGCTGCCGGATAAAGTCCCGGAAGAACTTGAGTTCGGCCTCGGCCGCGCCCGCGCGCGCCGTGCCGGCCAGTTTTTCCAGCCGCGGGAACAGCGCGGTTGTGTCGTCCGACCGGCAGATGGTGTCATGCACGCGATCGAGCGTCACCGGCTCGTCGATCAGCGCCAGCGCCTGCATCGCGTGCGCGATCGCATCCCGCGCCGCCTCCTTGAAGAACGTCTGCCCGCCGCGCTGTCCCGCAGCGGTCGCCGTATCGATCAGCATCTTCGCATAGGTGCCCCACGGCACGGACTGGTCCGCGAGCAGGTTCAGGCGCAGCGGCGACCGCCACTCCGCCGCCGGATAATCCGTGGGTCGCACGCGTATGAGCCGCAGCGAGTCCTCCTGGCCCAGCGCCCGCGCCATGTCCGCGAGCGGCTGCCAAAGCGCCCCTTTCGAGTCGATGGCGAGGACACCCGTGTCCGGCAGCGTGGTGCGCAGCCCGTGAATGATCGGCACGACGGCCCGGGCCGTCTTTCCCATGCCTGTCCCGCCGGTGATGAAGAAGTGACAGCACGCTTCATCGCGGGTCCATTCGAGACCCCACAGCCGGAGCACGACGTCGCGCTCGCGTGCCCAACCCGGCCGCAGCGCGCAGTAAAGCTGCCAGCCTCCGAGGAGAACTGCGCCCGCTGACAACCAACGGTCCAGTGGTGGCGGAACGAACACCCGGCAGGCCGTCGCCATCACGAACGAGCCGGCGGCCAGGCCGAGGGTGAGCCAGTTTACACGCATAACGCTACGAGGCAGCCGCCGACCACCGCGCCGACGAGAAACGCCGCGAGCGCCTGCCGGCGCTGGGCTCGCGCTACCGTCGTCTCTGCCGATCGAACCATGCCGCCGAGGGATTTCTCGACGGTCTGGATTTGCGCGACCGCCGCCGCAACCGGCTGCCGCAGGTCGGCCTCAAGCCGTGCGCCCAAGGCGAGTGGTTTCTGCTCCAGCGCCGCCTGCACCTGAACCAATTGAGCCTTGAGGGCCATCACCGTTTCCGCCGTGCCAACGAGCGTCTCGATCCGGTTGTCGATGGCGGACTTCAGCTCCAGGGTTGCCGCCCGTAGCGAGTCCTCGCCCTTCTGCACGCGATGCCAGTGCCAGGCGATGAGGACAAACACCGGATCGTTCGGTTGCAGGCGATAGTCCGCCGCGAGCCATTGCAGGTCCTCCGGCAGATTGTCCGGGTCGAGCAGTTCCTCCGGGCTCATCCGAACAGCAGCTCCCTTGCCTTCGCGAATTCCTCCGCGAGCAGCGCGTGGTAGCGCGCGCAACGCGAGCGATCAAGGACGTGAAGCTGCTGCGCCGTGCGGCCCCGTCCGACGGTGAGGTTGGCGAGTTGGAGCCGGTTTCGCGTCACCTCCGCGAGACACGGGATCTCGACCTCGACCGCGCCCAACTCGGCGAGCTTCTGCCGCGACCGGCTCTGATCGAAAAGCGTGAGTTGCGATCCGTCCCGGTGATTTCGTGCCACGAGCCACCGCACGCGCTCGCCGTAGCCGTCCACCAGATCGGCGATCTGCGAGTTCGCGTCCTTGTCGTCCGTCGCGATGACAACGAAGACGAGCGCGCAATCGAGTTCGATCTGCAGCTCCGTGAGCTGGGTTTCCTCAAGATAGTGCAGCACCTTTTCTCCGCCGCTGGCGCGGTTGTCGACGAGCACCAGGTCGGCCTCGCCCAGCGCATGGACGATGCGGTCGAGCACCGCCAGACGGGCATTGTCCACGTCGGTGTCGATGAATTCGGCTTCGGGCACGAAGCGGTTGAATGTCGAGTTGGCGTGATCGAGGTCGAAAGCCTTCAGTCGCACGCCCTGGTCCGTCAAAAAGTCGTGGAGCAGTGTCGCGACGAAGCTTTTGCCGATGCCACCCTTGTCCTGCGGGAATAGGAGAATCCGGCGCATGGCTCAGAAATCGTCGCGTGCGATCTTTGGCCCGCGTCGCCCCGGTTCGCGCGGCACCGGCATCACTGCCCGCACCGGTGTGCGCCCCGCCGGTGTGGCTCCGGCAGCCGCCGCGGGCTTCGGTTCCTGTTTCTGCCGGAGGGACTCGATCTCGGCCTTTGTGAAGGTCCGCCGGCAGAAGCAGCCGACCGCGGCGGGCGACACCTTGAGTCCGTGCCGCGTCAGCGTGGCCGCGATCTGTTCGTAGCTCATGAACTTCGCCCGCTGGAGGAGCAGCACGTCCCGGAACGGCGCGAGCAGTCCGCGCGTGTGTTGCGCCGGGTCGTAGCCTTGGGCGTCTGCGAGAAGGCGTGCGTGCAGGTCAGGGTGCTCCATTACCCCGAATTATCGCACAACGTATGACAGTATGCAACACCAACGACGCTCAGCGGCACGCCGGCGCGAGTAGCGACCAAGTAGTGGCCGAGTGGTGATGAAGTGGTGGTAAAGTCCGGCCGCGCCTAACCGCGTTAGGGGTAGAGTGTCCTGTCCGCCATTGGTGATAAGGGTGGTCCTCACGGCTGAGGCGAATGCTTATTCCGAGCGCAAATCCCATTGAAATAAATCTTTCTACGGATGCGGATTGGAGCCCTTTTTCGTCGGTTCTACACCGATCGTGTTCTTTGTTTCGGCTGGCAGTCGTATGATAGTATGCTATATTGCCGGGTAATGGTTCGCTTCGATAAACCCTGTCATCTCTTGCACGGTGCCGTGGAGTATTTCCGCGAGCATTTGCGCGTCGGCGATTATCTGACGGAAGAGGGTCGGGCGGAAATGACGTGGTCCGGTCGCGGTGCGGAACGGCTCGGCTTGGCGGGCGGGTGTGATCTCGAAGCCTTCCGGCGCCTGTGCGAAGGGCAGCATCCGGTGACGGGCCAAAAACTCGGCGTGCGGCACAAGGCCGGTCGCCGGCTGTGTTACTTCGGCCAGATTTCTGCGCCGAAGGACGTTTCCATCGCCTACCTGGTCGGCGGCGACCGGCGAATCGCCGGATGGTGGGATGAGGCTGTGCGGGAGACGCTGAAGGAGATCGAGGCCACGGTGGGCACGCGCGTCCGCCGCGACGACGCCAACGAGGATCGCACCACCGGCAACATGATCGCGGCCATCGTCACCCACGAGGCCAGCCGTGCGCTCGACCCGCAGCTGCACACGCACCTCTGCGTGATGAACCTGACCTTTGACGAAGCCGAAGGCCGCTGGAAAAGCGTCCAGCCGTCCGGATTCTACCATCACCCCGGCTATTTTCGGGAGGTTTGCTACAACCGGCTCGCCGCCCAAATGCTCGCGGCGGGCTATACCTTGGAGCCTGCCCGACGGATTGGCTTTCACGTCACCGGATTTCCGCCGGAACTGCGCGAGCGGTTCAGCAAGCGGCGTGAGGAAATCTTGCGCCGCGCCCGCGAGGCTGGCGTCTCCTCGCAGGCGGAGTTGCAGGCAATCACCGTGGTGTCACGGGCGAGCAAGACCAAGGCGACGGCGACTGAACTCCGCGCGGGTTGGATCGCGGAAGCGGGCGACGAACTCGCGCCGGTGCGCCGCGTCATCGAAGCTGCGAACGGCGTCGCATCGGCGGTGCCGCCGGCCGATGCGGTGCACACGCTGGCTTCGGCCGAAGCGCACGTGTTCGAACGCCGGTCAGTCGTGGACGAACGGGTTCTGCTGCGGGAGGCGCTGGCGGTCGGTCGGGGGCGCGTGACACTCGACGAACTGAAGGATGGACTCGATCAGCGCGCCGCCACGGGCGCCCTGCTGCGCCATGGGTCGCTGGTGGGCTCGCCCGAGGCGCTGGCTTGTGAACGGGAGTTCGTGGCGTGGGCGGAGACGCAAGGCGAGGTCTGCGGTCCCATGGGCCAGCCAGCGGATGACGAGCCCACCGACCAGACGCGCGTGATCGCGAGCCTCCTCGAATCCCCTGCGCGCGTCACAATTCTCCAAGGCGACGCGGGCACCGGCAAGACGACGTGCCTCCGTCGTGTGGTCGAAGGCATCGAGCGCACCGGAGGGCGCGTGTTCGGCTGCGCGCCCTCGGCGGGCGCCGCCGACGTTCTTCGTCGCGAACTCACACCGGATGCCGACACCCTTCAACAACTGCTCGTGAACGAGGCGAGGCAGCGGGCGGTGCACGGGCGCGTGATCGTGGTGGACGAGGCCGGGCTCATATCCGCGCGCCAGATGCGCGACCTGTGCCGCCTTGCCGAGGCGAACGCCAACCGGCTCCTGCTGGTCGGCGACACCAAGCAGCACTCCTCCGTCGAGGCTGGCGACGCGCTGCGCTGCCTCCAGCAATACGCCCGCGTGCCCGTTTTCCGGCTGACGAGAATCCGCCGCCAGAAAGACCCGGCCCTGCGTGAAGCGGTCGCGCTTCTGGCGGCGGGCGAGGCCGCTGCCGCCTTTGACCGATTCGAGCGACTCGGCGCCGTCCGCGAGATTCAACACGCGCCGACCCTTTTCCGGCGCGCGGCCGAAGATTACGCGCGAACGGTCATGGCGGGAAAGAGCTGCCTCGCCATTTCTCCGGTGTGGTCGGAGATCCATGCCTTCGCCGATGAGGTGCGCGCCCGGCTGAAAGCCGCCGGGCGGCTCGGGCGCGAGGAGCGCACGGTCCAGACCGTCATGTCGCTCCAGTGGACACGCGAGGAGCTCCGCCGCGTCGATCACTACCAACCTGGCGACGCGCTGACTTTTCATCGGGACAGCGCTGGATTTGCCAAGGGTGACACCGTGATGGTGGTTCGGCGGGATACAGGCATTCTCGTCGTCCGGGCGCCGGACGGAGTGGAGCAAAGCATCGACCCGCGCGCAGTCGCGGGCTTCGATGTCGGGGTTGCCCGGGAGATTCCGGTGGCGGCGGGCGAGCGGCTGCTCATCCGGGCGAATCACAAGACGGCCCGGCTCAAGAACGGCGATCTGGTCGAGGTGGTCGGGTTCGACCGCGATGACGGGATGGTGCTGCGCGATGGCCGGACGATTCCGGCCAGCTTTCGCCAGTTCGCCTTTGGCTATGCGACTACGTCCCATGCGGCCCAGGGCAAGACCGTGGATCGCGGCCTTCTTCTCATGGCCGACGCGGGCCTTGCGGCGGGCAACCTGAAACAGGCGTATGTGAGCAACAGCCGGTTCGCGGAGAGCCAGATGATCTATACGACAAACCGAGCCGAGGCCCGCGAAGCGATGGGCCGACCCGGGGATCGCAAACTCGCGATGGAAATGGCGGCGGCGCCCGCCGTCGCAGTGGCTTCTGCACGCCAGGCCTTTCTCGCCGAACTCTACTCATCCGGCTCGCTCTCGGGTGAACTCATGCTGCGCGGCTGGCGCACGGGGCCGTCCATCGCGCCTGAAATGCCGGCGACCGGCACGCACGGATGACGACACCCGCCATACCGCCTGCGAATCCGCCCGCTTCCTGGGGCCGGCTAACCGCCGAGGGGAGGAACGCTGCCGTGCTCCGCTTTATCCTCTCCGATCGCACCGTTTCCTTTCCGTATCACAGCCTCGTCCGGTGGGAACTCGCGCTCGGGGAAACCGAGACCCTGGTCGTGCAGAGCGGACAGATCGTCGTGACGGTGCGCGGTCGGCACCTTGGCCCCTTGCGCGACGGCTTGGACGCCGCGCGACTTGAGCAAGTTCGCGCGCAGGGCGACCGGGCCGCGCTCCGCACCGGTCCGGGCGAACCGTGGATTCAGGGCATTACCGTCGCGTCGCCATGAGCCCCGAAGCGGAGACCGGGCGGGCCGCACCGCGCCATGAAAACCCCGTCGCGCACGTCTTCTCCGTGCGGGGCCGGCCCGTCGGCTTCCGTCGGACACGCTGGGGCGGTGAACTGGTCGCGGTGGAGCGCGGCTCCTTTCCGGTTTCCTCGACGGGCTACCGCTCGCTTGCCGGGGCTTTCGGCTTCCGGGAAAACGTCCAGGCCGCCGACATTCCGCCCGAGTATTTGGAAAGTCTCGCCGCGGAGCAGGACAAGGAGCGACGGATGTTACTCGCCCGCCTCCAGCGCCGTCCCGAACTCGGCCGCGACCGGCTCGGCAATTTCATCTCCGCCAGCATGGACGTGGAGAAGGCGCTGAACGACGGGTTTTTCGCGCCGGAACGTGACCGGACCGCGCTCTGGGGAGGCGCCTATCGGCTGGTGTGCCTCATCGACGCCGACACCCGGTTTCAGCCAGAGCCGAACGATGCCGCGTGGACGCCGGAACAGTGTGCCCGTGGCCTCGCCGGCCAGCGTGAACTCCGGGGCTGGATCGAACGGCTCGCGCGCGGCGATTTCGTAAGGCCGCCCCTGACCCGACTCTATTGCGCCCAAGGCTATTTCGAGTTGCCGCCCAAAACCGGAGGCGAACCGCCGTTTGCCCTGCCGAGCGTGACGGCCGAGTTCTCGCTCGATCTGCCGGTTGTCCCGGCGATCCCCGCATCCCGGCCCAAAAACCCGGCGACCGCAGTGGCCGAATCGAGCACCAACTCGGCCAGCGCCCAGATGAGCCTCTTCTGACCATGCCGCCGCCTCACCGTTTTTTTTCGGCCGCGCCCCGATTCACGATTGAACCGCGATGAACAATGGCCAGAAGGTTCACCGATCCCTCCCAACTCGATCTCTTCGGGCCTGAGCATCATGACCGAACTTCTGACCTACGGCCGAATGGCGGAAACGCACTGGCGGGAACATTGCCCGCGAATGGTGCGGGACCTGGAGCGGAAGGGCCAGTTGACGGCGGCGCTCCTGGAAGCGCAGGAACGG
>JBAZHQ010000034.1:0-7336 GCA_041652235.1 Opitutaceae bacterium
ATATGCTTGATGTCGCTATAAGCACCGCTGGAGATCTCTCCCAGCACAATCTCCTCGGCAAGGCGGCCTCCCAAACCCATCGCAATCTGACTCAAGATTCCATGCATGGAGTGCGTGAGGATGTCCTTCTTGGGGATGAACATCGTGCTGCCTAGGCTCCGTCCGCGCGGGATGATCGTAACCTTGTGGACGGGCATGTTGCCATCGTCCAAGATAGCCTGGATCAGCGCATGTCCCGCCTCGTGGTAGGCTGTGAGCTTTTTTTCCTCATCGTCCATGAGACGGCGGCGCTCGCGACCGAATTGAACCTTGTCGCGGGCATCGTCCAGATCCTGCATGTCGACCTTCTTCTTGTTTCGACGGGCGGCCAGCAGGGCGCTTTCGTTGAGAAGATTGGCGAGTTCCGCGCCTGAAAGACCCGCCGTGCCTCGTGCAATGATGGTGAGATCGACGGTATCGGCGAGGCTCACCTTCTTGGCGTGCACCCGAAGAATCTGCTCGCGGCCGACAAGGTCGGGAAGATCCACATAAATCTGGCGATCGAAACGTCCCGGGCGCAGCAACGCGCTATCGAGCACATCGGGGCGATTCGTGGCGGCGACGATGATAACGCCTTCCGTGGTGTCGAAACCATCCATCTCGACGAGCAGGGAGTTGAGCGTCTGCTCGCGCTCATCGTTGCCCCCGCCCAGGCCGGCGCCGCGCTGGCGGCCCACGGCATCGATCTCATCGATGAAGATGATGCAAGGGGCGTTCTTGCGGCCCTGCTCAAACATGTCGCGTACGCGGCTCGCGCCCACGCCGACAAACATCTCGACGAAATCGGAACCGGAAACGGAGAAAAAGGGAACGTCTGCCTCACCCGCAACCGCCTTGGCGAGGAGCGTCTTGCCAGTGCCCGGAGCTCCCACCAGCAGGATGCCCTTCGGGATTCGTCCGCCCATGCGTGTGAATTTCTTGGGATCCTTGAGAAACTCCACTACCTCGCTGATCTCCTCCTTGGCCTCGTCGCAGCCGGCCACGTCCTGAAAGGTGATCTTGTCCCGATCGCGTGTAAGGAGCTTCGCGCGGCTCTTCCCAAAACTCAATGCGCCTCTGCCCGCGCTGCGGAGTTGGCGCACAAAGAGGAAATAGAGCAGGCCGATGATCACCACAAAGGGGATGATTTGGGCGAGAATGTTGGTGAAAGTATTCGTGGAGGGTTGCTCGGAGAACACCTGAACTTTTTGCAGGCGTTCCATATTGGCATCGGTGAGACGGCCCGATGCCGTGAACTGGCGCGTTTTCCCGCCAGTCGGCACCTCGATGTCCTGCTTAAGCTCGCCGGTGATGGTGTTCCAATCGCGGCCACCCGTCGGATCAGGACGAATCACTCCCTCCTTGATCATGTCCTTCTCGGCCATCTCAAGCACCTGCTGGACCTTCAGGGTCGCGGGCGAAGTGAAGCGGGCCGTCGGAAGATAAAAGAGGGCCAGAACCGCAGCTATGATGGCGAGCCAGATGAGAATCACCTTTGGCTGGAAGCGATCAGGCGGCAGCTTGTTGATTGGGCGGAGTTTCTTCTTGGGATCGTTGTCGGACATCGATGTGCGTAGACTAGCCGCCAAACCTGATGGTTCCCGGTGACTAAGTCAATGGAAGCACCTGCATTTATTTTCAAAACTCATCTGACGCGGCTGCGCGAATACCGCAGCAGAGCGTCGCGAATCACAGCAAACCCATCTCTGCCAAGACTCTGGCGAGTGGTCTTGCCTCGCATCGCGGCGGACAGCAGGGATTCGAATCCCTGCTTGGACAGATCGCCGCGATAGGGAGAGGCGGCAAGCCAGAGATGGAGAGCGCGGCGCCAGAGCGCCTTGGGCTTCCCCTTCAGGATGCCCAAATCCAGTACGGCCCCACGACGCAAAGGTTTCAGCGAAGCAAGCCATGACTCAAGCGCGTCGTCATCTTCCTGCAGCAATTCCCGGGCGATCGCGGCTCCCGCCAGGACATCGCGCTCAGGGGCGGCGCCAATCCAAGCTGGGATTACTTTGTTTCTCACCCGATTGCGGAAATAAAGCGGACCTGCATTGCTGGAATCCTCACACCAGGAAATCCCTGCTCTTTTCAGGATGCGGCAAAGTTCAACCTTATTTATGGAAAGCAGGGGGCGCAAGCGCACCGTGCCGTCAGACATCGCCTGCACAGGTCTCGGTGCGGACAAACCGGCGGAACCGCTGCCACGCGCCAGGCGCATGAGAAGCGTTTCGGCCACATCGTCCATCTGATGCCCCAGGAAAAGGCCTTTGGCTCCTGCGCGCCCCATGGCTTCGCTGAAGAATCTCATGCGCACCGACCGTGCAGCGGCTTCACTGACCGCAGTCGATGGACGGCGCTGCCAGGCCCCCATCTCAAAGCGCATGCCAAGAGCGCGGCACACCTTGCGACAAAAGACGGCATCGGAGCGGCTTTCGGCTCCGCGCAGACGGTGGTCGAAGTGAAGCACGATCAGATTGTCGCGTTTCCGGGGCCAGTTCGCCCAGACGAGCAGGAGCAAAGCCAGCGAATCCGCCCCGCCCGAAAATGCGATTGCCCAGGGTCCGCGGGCGGCACGCGTGCGCCCCCCGGCCCAGGCCAGAACTTCCGAGTGCAGGCCGGCGAGAGGGATATCCTCCGCCACCCTGACTGCGGCCGACGCCCAATCGATGTGGCGGGGTTTCTTCACGGGATCAGGCAAAGCTCAGGTGAGATTTGCCGAAGTACGGAACCAACACCGCCGGAATCTTCACCGTGCCGTCCGCCTGAAGATTGTTCTCAAGCAACGCGGAAAGCACGCGGGGCACGGCAAGGCCGGAGCCGTTGATCGTATGCAGCAGCTCGGGCTTTCCGGTATCCTTGGCTCGAAAACGGATCTGCGCGCGGCGCGCCTGGAAGGTCTCAAAGTTGGAGCAACTCGACACCTCAAGCCAGCGCTTCTGGCCGCCGGACCACACTTCGAGATCGTATTTCTTCGACTGGGCAAATCCGAGATCGGCGCCGCACATGCGGAGCATGCAGTAGGGCAGCCCAAGTTTTTGCAGCAGGAGTTCCGCATGGGCGCGCAGGCTGTCGAGCTCCTCGTAGCTTTTCGAGGGATGCACCCATTTGAGCAGCTCGACCTTGTCGAACTGGTGCAACCGGTTAAGCCCTCTCACGTCCTTGCCGTAACTGCCCGCCTCGCGGCGGAAACAGGGCGTGTAGGCGCAGCGGTACACGGGAAGCTCGGCTTCCTCGATGATCTCGTCACGATAGAAGTTCGTGAGTGGCGTCTCCGCGGTGGGAATGAGGTAGAACTGGTCCTCGACCGTCTGGTACATCATGCCTTCCTTGTCGGGCAACTGACCGACGGCAGTCGCGCTTGCAGCATTCACCACGATGGGAGGATTCACCTCCCGGTAGCCCGCCTTGCCCGCTTCATCCAAAAAGAACTGAATCAGCGAGCGCACAAGCTTCGCCCCATCTCCCACGTAGAAGGGGAATCCCGCTCCGGTCACCTTGGAGCCGCGCGCAAAGTCGAACAAGCGTTCAAAGCCGGGGATTTCCCAATGTGCCCTGGCATGGGGCGAGACGGACTCAACCGATCCGTTTGAGGCGTGCACAACGTTGTGCTCGGGCGCGCTGCCCTCCGGAACGCTTGAGTGCGGGATATTCGGCAGCGTGAGCATGGCCGACTTCCACCGTGCTTCCGTCTCGCCGAGGATCGCATCCTTCTCCTTCACCTGGGAGGAAAGGCCCTTCATCTCCTGCACCTTGGCCATGAACTCGGGCGAGCCTTTCTTGAGCGCCGCCATTTCGTTGTTCGCAGCCTTCTGCTTGGAGCGCAACGCCTCGACTTCTGAAAGCTGCGAGCGCCACTGGGCATCGAGCGCCAGAATGGCGTCAAGATCCACGCGCAGATGCTTCTTGGCAATTGCCGCCCTGACCAGCTCGGGAGTTTCACGGAGGAGTTTCGGATCGATCATAAACTGCCAGATATGGCGGTCCCCGGGTTGGAACAAAACAAAAATCTCGCAGGGCGGCGACAAGGCGCCTGGACGCTTATTATTAACTTTCTGACTTTACTCCCTTAACATCTGGGTTAACGTGTCATTGTTAATAGATGACGGTTCCTTAATTAACCTCAAACAAAAGGAAATGTCATGAATTACCGCCGTTTCGCTCTACCCGCAGCCATCGCGCTTGGCCTGCATGCCATCCTGTTCTTCGGTTTCTCAAAACCGCCGATTATCGTTTCCAGCCCCGAAACAGGAGCTAAGCCTCCGATCGCTCAGCCTCCTCCTCCCATCATAGAAATTCCGGTCGACCTGGAATCCGGCAATGACCCTTCCGATTTCGACGCCAAAGTCATGCTCGGCTCGAATCGGCCCCAAAACTCTGAAATTTTCAGCGAGCTGGATCCCAATGGTTTTAGGATGGATTTAACCACCCCCTCCCCAATTCCATCCGCCCCGATCACTCCCTTTATCGGTCCCATCGGAGATCCAAATGGCGTTCCCTATGGCGAAATCATACAGGGTCCCAGCGGCTCCATAGTCGATTCCGCGCATCTCGACCGGGTGCCTGTGGCGAAATATCAGCCCAGCCCCAGCTACCCCAACGAGGCGCGCCGGTACAAGATGACCGGCACGGTGGAGGTTGAGTTCGTCGTCGGCATTTCGGGAGAGGTGCGACAGGTGATCATCCTGAAATCAACAAACCCCGTCTTCGATGCGCCCACTCTCAGGGCAGTGTCCAAATGGCGCTTCGAACCCGGGCGCCGCAACAACGCCGTTGTTGCCTTTCGGATGCGCCAGCCGGTTGCTTTTGCCCTGATCGACTGAGTGCCGGTCGCTCGTTTGAAAAGGAAGTAAAAATCCGCGAAGCGAGTTTTGGTTCGCGACAAGGAGGGCCGCACCGCATCCTTTCTCTGCGATCCATTCCCTTCGCGGCACCATGCGGACGACACGAAAAATCGCCTTTATCAATTACAAGGGCGGGGTCGGAAAGACCTCGCTGATTGTAAACGTGGCCGCGTGCCTCGCCTTGATGGGCAAACGGGTCCTGCTCTGCGATTTCGACACTCAATCGAATGCCAGCATCTGGCTGCTCAAACTGGACCGCTGGAACAAGATCAATTCGACGGGAGATGGAGCCATCTATTCCATCTTCGATCCGGGCCGCAGCCTCGTGAAGGATCTCATTCTCCGCGATGTTGTCGAAGGAAAGTCAGGCGAGAAACTCCTGCCCGGCCTCGATCTGATTCCCACCGCCTTCAATCTTGTGGATCTGGAAAACGAGTATTCCGGCGATCCGCGGCGTCCTCCCTATCTCCTGTTCCAGTCCCAGCTTGCCGAGATCGAATCCTCCTACGACTTCATCCTTTTCGACTGCCCTCCCAATATCCTCCACGCATCGCAATGCGGCATTTTCGCCGCCAACGAGATTTACGTTCCCGCGAATCCCGATGCGTTGAGCCTCATCGGCTTCACCCTGTTGGTCGACAAGCTTCACAAATTCCACGCTCTCTCCGCCGGGTTCCGCACTTCAGCGATGGGGCCGGCAGCCCAGGTGCGTGGCATCATCTTCAATGCGGTGAAAACAGGGGCCGACATAGA
This sequence comes from Opitutaceae bacterium, assembly GCA_041652235.1. Classification (GTDB taxonomy): domain Bacteria; phylum Verrucomicrobiota; class Verrucomicrobiia; order Opitutales; family Opitutaceae; genus MWDT01. The sequence goes on from JBAZHQ010000034.1 coordinate 5,613, forward strand.
GGTCCCCACGATGCGGATGCAACTCCGGCTAAACCAATACAAGGCCGCGAAGCGAGTCGACCCCACCGCCCATATCTTCGACTCCCAGGTGCGCGATGCCATGATCGTGCGCCGCGCCGTGACGCTCGGACTTCCCGTCATTCTTGTGAGCCAGGAGCAAAGCAGGGAGGCGCAGGACAATGTCGTGTCCGATTTCCGGAAGGTCGCCGGCGAGATCGTTCGCCAGGGCGCCGTGTGATCCGTCCTTCGATCGCTTCGTCAAGGCACTGTAAAAACGGCGGGAATGCGAGGAAACGGTGGATCGCCATGCCCGGGAGGTGTAAATTCCCCTTCGAGAGACATCCGGCCTCGATTCCGTCCTCCTCTCATCCAGAATTTGAATACGTATCTGAAGATTCCATGAACGCACCCTCCACAACCCCTCGCGAGTGGGACGCCGTCCGCACCGCGTTCTCAAGCTCGATCATGGCCGGCATCCCCATATCCAGCCTTGCACAGAGCCTCGACGGCGCGGCTTGGCCGCTGGAGGGCGATGGCGAGACTCCGTCGGATTACATCGACCTCGGTTACGACGAGGTCCGCGATCTGCTTGCCGGCAAGGGCCGTGATCCGGCGCTGATCGACAGGCTGGCGGAGATTCTCAAGGAGACTCTCGCCTTCGACCAGCCGTTCGGCGACATGGCGCGGCTGGCGGACCCCGCAGGCTCGGCGGGGGGCGTTCTCCTGAGGAATCTCGCCAGGGTGGGCATTCCCGGGGACTTTCCGATGGAGCTCGCCGCCGTTGCGCAGGATACCCGCGATTTCTGCCGTCTCGAAAAACTGGAGACGATCGGAGCCTTCGCCGTCTTCTGCCAGGGCATGGCGCAAAATGTGATCGTGGGCGGCGACTTCAGGGCTCTGCTCAACGCCCTCTCCCATGTCGATGAGGAAACGCTTTGCCGATTTGTTCCCCTGCGAAAGGGATCGAAGAGCGTCCACATCGTCGAAGCCCTGGCGCTGGCCGTGAGATCCCGCCCTCCAGAGATTCAGGTCGCGCTCGCGATGAAGGCGGGCGTCAAAGTGCCTGCCTCGGAATCGACTGGCATCTCGCCGGACCTGGCGGACTCGGCTCAGGCGGAGTTGCGACTGCATGCGTCCCGGCTCGCCGGAGGCTGGTTCAAGACGGAATTCGTCCAGATGAAGGCCATGGCGGCCGCCGGCTCGTCAGTCGAGTCCTTCACCGCTCCGCTTTCGAATGCGCGGATGGAAGCCATTCTCGTCTCCATCCTGCGGCCCCTCCTGCGATCCCGCGAGCCTGGATGCAGGCGCGAAAAGCGCGGATTCTGGCTCCGGCTCTTCGGTCGCTCCCAATGCCCGGCCTGATTTCCCGCTTCCCCGTGTCCGCTCCCCGCCAAATATGCCTGCCTGAAAGACTCCAGGACGAGCCCGTCCTCGCTCTGCCACACCGTCGTGTCGTTTCCGAGCACGCTGCCTCGTCCGGGCATTTTCCTTCGCAGCCCGTCATGGACAGGGAAGCGAGCCCGGACGAAGGCATCCGCCCGAACAGGCCCGGGGATGACATACGCGGACCGGCTCCTGAATCGGATGACGAGCGAGCGCTTCTGCAGCTCGAAGCGCGGGTGGAGGAACGCGAACGTGCTGTTGCCGAACTCGAAGACAGATTGCGCGAACGGGAACGCGACTTCGCCGAGACAGCAGCGCTCCTCAGGGCGAAGGAGAAGCTG
>JBAZHQ010000034.1:7346-21549 GCA_041652235.1 Opitutaceae bacterium
GCGCCGATCCCAATCCTTGAGACCGGCATCCTCGATCTCACCCGAGGAGAAGGCCGCCATGGAGGCCCTCAAAATGGAACTCGACCGCCATGAAACATCCATTCGCGAGCAGAAGACAGCCCTCGCAGAACGCGAAAGGTTTCTCGACGAAAACGAAGCCCGGCTCTTCTCGAAGATGCAGGAGCACCAGGAAAAGGAGATGGAATTGGATCAAAAGGCCGAGGAACTGAATGCCAGGGAGGCTCGTATCCGGCTTTTGGACTCCCAGGCCCCCGCAGCTTCTCCGCCGGCTGCCAAGAGCCGGAAGTGGGATGAGTTTCGGGAATAGACCCTGCCTCGCCCCGCGGAAAATGCGCTTTGCACTGGCGGGCGCCCGATGATTGGGCATCTGTAAACCCCAAGCCCATGCACACGCCCGCGAACATTCAAATCATCGGCGAGGAGCTGGCCATCTCCTGGGACGATGGAGCTGAGAGTTTCTTCCGTTTCGACGCTTTGCGTGCTGCATCGCCGAGTGCGGAGAACCAGGGCGAAAGGGATATTCTGGGCGTCACGCATGGCGGTCATGACGGCTCTAAACAATTCGGCGGCATCCAGCTCCTTGGATGGGAGCGCATCGGCAATTACGCCCTCCGTTTTGAGTTCAGCGATGGCCACCGCACGGGCTTATATAGCTACGAGTATTTGAGAAAGCTTGTAGCCAATAGCCCGTAGCCGAGGGGCTTGTCACAGGATCAATCCAGGGATTCCAGAGAAATATCGATGCTCTCAAGAACGCCGGCGGCGATCGCATAGCGCGTAAGACCGGCCGTATCGTGGATATCAAGCTTGTCCATCAACTGCTGGCGGTGCTTCTCAACGGTTTTAATACTGATCTCAAGGGTTGCGGCGACCTGTTTGTTCGAAGCTCCTTCAGCCACCAGGCGCAAGACCTGCAGTTCGCGACCGGTGAGCCCTTTCGTGCAGGCCTTCTTTGTCTTTTCCTTCGGAGCCGTCTTCTTTTGTTTCAGTGAATTCACGAACCCCTTGACCAAGGGACAGAAATAGGACCTTCCCTTCGCCACTTCACGAATCGCATCCAGCACGACCAAGTAGGAGTTCTCCTTGGCAATGAAACCTGTGGCGCCGATCGCAATGCAGCGTTCGACGTATTTCTCGTCACTGTACGCCGAGAGCACCACGAATTTCACATCGGGTTTGATTTCAAGAATCCGGCGCATGGCCTCGAATCCGTTGAGAATCGGCATCGCAAGATCCATGATAACCAGCGTCGGGGAGCATTTCCTGACCAGTCTCAATGCTTCCATGCCCGAGGTCGCTTCACCCGCGATGGTGATATCCTTCTCGTTCCTTAATAGAGTGCGGAGCCCTTCCCGGAACACACTATGATCATCGACAATGAGAACAGAAATACGCGGGGTAGGCATTGAATCGCTTTGGGACATCAATTGTGGGGGGGCCTATCTATGGCAAAATTTAATAATTAGAACGGATTTCGATAGGTGCTTTTTTTGACGCAAGTTGTTTTCTACGAATTCCTCGCACAGGGTGCGAGGAGATGTTTATGGGGTAAATACCTACCCAATTGGCGGATACCTACGCATTGAATCCTTGGGCCGGGTAGGCGAAGACCCCATATATTTCTGTCCTCCAAACGCCTATAATGAATCTCCAGCAAGATGCATTCCCATCACGAACTGGCTCCTGATCAAGCAGAACCCAAAACACCCAGTTCGCCTTGCACGCGCTCCGTGTCCGCCGCCGCGAAGGGAGCGCCAAAGGTGCTTCTTGTTGACGACGACAGTCTGGTTCGCATCGCCTGCACGAGAAGCCTGAACGCGTGCGGTTACCATGTGATTGTAGCCACCGATGGAGAAGGCGCATGGGAACAGCTTCGGTCAGAAGTCTTCGATCTTCTCATCACAGATCACAAGATGCCAAAACTGACCGGACTCAGTCTCATCAGGCGGATCCGAGACGCGAATATGAAGGTTCCCAGCATCCTGATCTCGGGGAACCTGCCGATAGACGAACCCGATTTGCACACCTTGGTACAGCCCGGCAGATTCCTTCAAAAGCCCTTCGAGCTGGCGAATCTGTTGAGTCTCGTAGATGGCCTGATCAAAATGCCGAACTAGACTGCCGGCTTCGTATATGCCGTCGGCCGCGCTCCATGCGCGTGGTTTCCTCCCTTTGGGGAATCCACTCCATTCATCTATTCGTTATTGCGCGATGTACCGTTAGAAGCATAACCAGAACCTCCATGATTTTCCCCGCGCGCACCACTACCGCAGAAATCGAGCTTGGCTCGACCTTCCAACCCAAGTTCGGACCTGACGGACTGATCCCCTGCATCACTCAGGACGTCGCCACAGGACAAGTACTGATGTTCGCGTTCATGAACGCGGAATCCCTCGCGCACACACTGGCCAGCAGAAAAGCCACCTATTGGAGCCGCTCGCGCAACAAGCTCTGGATGAAAGGCGAGGAATCGGGCAATGTGCAGAACGTGAAGGAACTGTACACCGATTGCGACCAGGACGTGATCCTGATCAAGGTCGAGCAGAGCGGCCCTGCAAATGCGTCCTGCCACAACGGCTACAAATCCTGTTTCTACCGCCGTCTTGCCAGCTTCACCACATTCGCGCTGGAGCTCATCGCAGAGCGCCTCTTCGACCCTGCGACCGTTTACAAGAAGAAATAAGCGAGCATCGAACAGGGCTTCGGGCCGCGCACCGCAGGCGACATAAAGCCTTGCGGTTTGTATCGATTTACAGCCTACAACTTAAAGCTTAGAACCTAGAGCTTAAAGCTGTCATACGGCCCGCCTCAGCTTGCTTCCTGATACAGTTGTTCATAACCCAACGCGGCGGTCTCCCAACTGAAGTCGCGTCGCATGCCGCGGGATTGGATCGCAGCATAGCGCGCCCGATCCGCAAAGAGAGACTGCGAACGCTGCATGGCTTCGAGAAAATGAGCCGCCTTCGGAGCAAAAGTAATGCCAGTGCCGTTTTCGGGATCTTCGTCCGCATCCGTCACCGTGTCGCGCAAGCCGCCGATGCGGCTAGCCAAGGGAACCGTGCCATAGGCTTGGGAATACATTTGATTCAGGCCACAGGGTTCGAAAAGAGACGGCATCAGGAAGAAATCGCTGCCCGCTTCAATGAGATGGCTCATGCTTTCGTCCAGCCGGTTGGCCACCCATATCTTGTCGGGGGCAACCGTCACCAGCGATCGCAAGGCATCCTCATAGCGCCGGTCCCCCGCTCCGAGGATGACAAGCCTGGCATCCTGTTTGATGAAGAAATCCTTGTTGGCGAGAATCAGATCGATGCCTTTCTGTTCGGAAAGCCTGCACACCATGCCGTATACGGGCACTGTCGGCCCGGCTTCGAGTCTGGCGATTCTCAGGAGCTCGGCGCGACAGGCTGCCTTGCCGGATAAATCGGCTGAACTGTAACGTGCCGGAAGGAGCCGGTCGGTCGCAGGATTCCACACTTTCGTATCGATGCCGTTGAGCAAACCCTTCAATGCACCGACTCGCGCTGCGATCACCCCTTCAAGACCGCAGCCGAAGGCAGGCGTCTGGATTTCACAGGCATAGTTGGGGCTTACCGTGGTCACGCGGTCGGCAAACAGGATGCCTCCCTTAAGCATGCTCAATTGGCCGTAGTACTCGATGCCTTCCATCCCGCGAAACTCCTCGGGGAGATTGGTGCGGTCGTAGAGCCGCATGGGGAAGAGTCCCTGAAAGACGATGTTGTGAATCGTAAAGACCGTGGCCGATGCAAGCGAGAGGCCCAAACGGGTTTCGCTGCCGCGCAGGAAAAGAGGCAGCAGGCCCGTCTGCCAGTCGTGGCAATGCACGATATCGGCGCCCAGGCCCAGAAGTCGCAAGGTCTCGACAACGGCCTTCTGGAAGAAAACGAAACGGTGGAAATTATCCTCGTAATCGCGCTCGCCGTTCCCGTACAGGCCGCGCCGGTCGAACCACTCGTCACGACATATCAGATACACAACGAGATTGGGCCTGGGGGAGAAACGGCGCACTTCGCCCGAATAATACTGGTTACCCATCTCGATCTTCAGCCTCATGCATCGTTCGGACAGAGCCGCTTCCGGATGTTCGAGGGCTATCCTGTAACCCGGGAGAAAAACCGCGATCGAGTGTCCTTTCGAAGCCAGCGTCGCCGCCAGGGAGCCTGCGGCATCGGCAAGCCCGCCGGTCTTCACATAGGGATACAACTCACTGGCCACGTGGACTATTTTCATCGTTTCTTCTGTGAAGGGTGTGTGCGGCAACAATGCGCGGGATCGAATAGCAGCAGGTATTGCCTGGAAGATGTGAGGATAAGGGATGCTTTTACTCGCCGATTTGCGCATCATTCCGTCCGCAAAAAATGCCCGTGTCGAGCAAGTTGCTGTTGCGGACAGGCGCCCAGCATGGCCGTTACCACGGCTTCAAGAGCGCGGGAAAGATCCGAATTCAAGTCATCGGCCCCAGAGTCTCCATTCCGGCCTCCGGCTTCTAATTTCTGGCATCTGGCATTTTCGATCGCGGCCCAGCCGCTTCATTCACTCGCTGGTTGCGCTAAGAGCGAACGGGCAGCACCGTAATGGCATGTCCATGCGCGACCAGCTCCATGCCTTGTTATGCGATCCCTCCTATCGGCCCATCGACGAGATCGAGCTGGCCAGGCGTTTGAAGCTTGCGAAAGGACAGCGCAAGGAACTTGCCCACGAAGTGCGCAGGCTTCTCGTTAAGGGCGTTCTTGTGCAGGTGCAAGGCGACCGGTTGCGCCTGCGCGGGAATGAGGGCGACGTCACCGGGACCATCTCGTTCAAATCGCAGGGCAAGGCCTTCGTGCTGCTCGATGCCGCCTCAAAGGAGAAAGAGACGGACGGCAGCGACATCTTCATCACACCCGAGGAAACCGGCACCGCCCTGCACGGCGACCGGGTCGCCGTGCGCATTCTCTCCGCCCGTCCCCAACGGCATGGACGCGAGGCGCGCTCAGACTTCAAGCGCACAGGCCGCGTGGTTCAGGTGATCGAGCGCGCCCGTGACAGCCTCGTGGGATCATTTCAGAAATCCGGGCGCAGCTATTCCCTTCTTCCGGACGATCCGCGGTTCCCAGCCGTAATGCTTGCCGATCCCGTGCAGTCGGGGGCACGGCCCATGCCGGTGGCGGGCGACAAGCTCGTGGTGAAACTGGATCCCTGGACCGACCGCGGATCTCCGCTTACCGGCGTTGTCGAACGGCGCCTGGGAAGGCAGTTCGAACCCGGTGCGGAATTGCTCGGAGTCTTCGAGAAGTTCAGCCTCGACCGTCTCTTCCCCCATGAGGTGGATCGCGAGGCCGCCTCCATCCCGTCGCGCGTGCGTCCGGGCGACCTTGCGGGCAGGCAGGATTATCGGAAAGTCCCCACCATCACGATCGATCCCGACGACGCCAAGGACTTCGACGACGCAATCTCCCTGGAACCGCTCGATCACGGCGCGCTTCGGGTAGGCGTTCACATCGCTGATGTCTCCGCCTATGTGAAACCGGGCACTGCGCTCGACCGGGAGGCCCAGCAGCGCGGTAATTCCACCTATCTTGTCGGCACAGTCGTGCCGATGCTGCCCGAGAAACTCTCGAACGGCCTGTGCTCCCTGGTGGAAGCGGAGGACCGGCTCACGCTCGCAGTGCTGCTCACGTTCGATAAATCGGGCAGTTTGAAGCACACGGATTTCGCCCGGACCGTCATCCGCAGCCGTAAACGCCTTAGCTATCGCCAGGTGCAAGCTCTCCTTTTCCAGAGCGATTTCGATGCCATCCGCGGCCTGGCCGCCCTGCCTGCCCATCAGACAGGCTCCACGGGCCGGCCTCTCTCAAGCTTGAGCGACCTCGAGATCGTGGACCTGCAGAGCTGGCTTCGCAAACTCTGGGCCATCGCCCGACGGCTTCGCTCGGACCGCATGGCCCACGGATGCCTCGACCTGAACATGCCGGAGACGAAGATTTATGTCGACGAGAAGGGCTACGCGGACCGGCTCGTAAAGATGGAACAGGATGAAAGCCACCAGCTCATCGAGGAGTTCATGCTGGCGGCCAACGAGTCCGTCGCGCGACTCACGCGCGTCACCCGGCTGCCCTCGCTCTACCGCGTCCATGACGATCCCGACGAACGCAAACTTGCCGAGTTCCGCGAATTCGCCGGCACGCTCGGCGTGAACTGCGGCGATCTCTCCAGACGCGAGGAGATCGGCAAACTGCTCGCAACCGCTGTGCATCATCCCCAGGGCTATATTCTGAAGTCGCAGCTTCTGCGAAGCCTACGAAAGGCCTGTTATCGGGCGACCCCGGACGGTCATTACGGCCTCAATAAAAAGGACTACACGCACTTCACGTCGCCAATCCGCCGCTACGCCGACCTCGTGGTGCACCGCGTGCTGATCCATCATCTCGCCATGCAGGCGGGCACGGCATCCGCCGTTCCCGCCGATCGCAGTCGCGCGGAGAGTCTCGCCGGGCATCTCAGCCTCACCGAAGTGAACTCGCAGGAGGCGGAGCGCGAGTCGTACAAGATCAAGCTGCTTGAGTTCTTCGAGCGCGAGTCCCTGAAAAAGCCCAAGACCCGGTTCAAGGCGATCATCACCGAAATCCGGATGGGGGGACTCTTCATCGAACTCGCCGACTCGATGACCTTCGGTTTCATCCCGGCCGCCTCTCTCGACGACGATTACTATTCCCGCAACGCCTCCGGCTCCGCCCTGGTCGGCCGCAGGAAGCATCGGCAGTACAAACTAGGCGCGACGATCGATGTCGTGGTGCTCTCAGTCGATCGCTTCCGCCGCCTGATCGATTTCAAGCCGGTGGCATGAGCCAATCCTGGAGCGCCAGGACGCGCAAAGATAGAATTAGAGCTGCGAGGTCGAGGCCTCGACCTTGATGTAGTAGAGGACCATCGGGGCCAGAACCATGCCGGGGATGCCCAGAATCACCTCGCCAACGATCAGGGCGATCAAGGTCAGCCAGAGGGGATTCTTGATGCGATCTCCGATGATTTTGCTGTTCAGGAAATATTCCAGCTTGTGCAGCGCGATGAGGTACAGAAGCGCGATCAGGGCCATTTTCGGCGAGATGGTGAGCGCCACGCAGACAATCAGCGTGTTGCTGATCAGGTTGCCGACGATCGGCAGGAGTCCCGCGCAGAAAGTCACCATCACCAGGATGATCGCATAGGGAAGCTGGCTCCATAAGAGGAATATCGTCGTTAGGACCGAGTTGATGGAAGAAATCACGATCTGCGCCCCCATCACCGTGGAGAAACTTTGATAAAGGAGCCTGAATCGCTCCAACAGTTCCTCCCAAACCAGGACGTAAATGTTGTCCGGAATGGCGTTATCCTCGGCTTCCAGCTTGATGCTGTGGCTCATGAACAGGCTGCCTGCGACCACAAGTCCCACGATAAATTCCGCGATCTCAACTGCGAGAACCTTGGTGTAGTGTCCGATGTTCGCATATTGCCCAATGATCGTGTCCTTGAGCGCATCCTTCATGCTCTGGTAGTCCTGGAAGGGAAGCTCGATGCCATGCAGCCGCGCAAAATCGACAACGGCAGGCACGGTGATCGCGACGATATGGGGCCCTGCAGCGTAAGCGTGCTTCGAAAAGGAGATGCCGCCAAGGCAAACGATCACCACCACCAGGCAAAATAGGCTCATGGCCAGCGTCTTGCTTCCCCGGAATCGCAGCTTTGTCAGGATAAAATAGGAGAACAGCGCCGTGATGAACATCGTCGGCAGGTGCAGAGCCCAAACCAGGACAAAAGTGAGCGCAATGATCGCGTAGGAGATTTTCTTTTGTTTGGTCATCATGATTTCGAAGCACGATCCGCCCGCGGCAACTGCGCATGAAGGATTGTTGATGGGTTTTCAGCATGTACCAGTGTCGGGCGTTCTCGTCAAACGATAGGTGGAAGTCATTTGGCAGGATAAAAACCGCGCCTTTCTCCCCGTCGCTTGCCGCAACCGCGCCCGTCCATGCCACGAACGCCCGCATTTCCCCGGATCACGCCTACTCTCGCTCGCATCTCAACCCCGTTTCCGGATCAGGCCTTTCGATGCCCGCAGGGGTTGACTTGGTACTGCCCATCACCTGATATCGCTCCACAATATGATCGACGCCCTTGTGGATATTAACGCCCAAGCCCGGTGGTTTTTCCCATCCGCAGTCTTTATGTTTGGCGCAATTGTGGGGAGCTTCTTAAACGTCTGCATCCTTCGCATCCCCGCGGGGAAATCCATCGTGCGCCCCGGCTCCCATTGCGGCTGTGGCGCACCCATCGCATGGCACGACAATATTCCGATCCTTTCCTGGATTCTTCTGAAGGGGCGGGCGCGCTGCTGCGGTCGCCGGTTTTCAGTTCGCTACCCCGCAATAGAGCTGTTCACTGCGCTTTTATTCACAGCATGCTGGCTTCTATTTCCTCCACTGAAGGCCCTATGTGGGATGATACTCCTGAGTTTTCTGATCTGCGCGACCTTTATAGACCTGGACCACATGATCATCCCGGATTCCTTCACTATCGGCCTGGGAATCGTCGGAGTGATCCTTTCGTTTGCCATTCCCATGCTTCACGGCATGGACAGCGGTTTGTTCATTCTCGATAGCGTGAAAGCGGGTGTCTCATCCATCGTCGGGATGCTCATAGGTTCCGGACTGGTTCTTTGGATCGCACTCGTTGCGGAGGCTATTCTAAAGAAGGAAGCCATGGGCTTCGGCGACGTGAAATTCGTCGGCGCAATCGGCGCCTTCACGGGCTGGCAGGGCACTGTGACGGCCGTTTTTGGAGGAGCGATCATAGGTTCGCTCTGGTTCACCCTGGCTATTGTCTGGAGAAAGCTAACGAGTGGGAGGAAACCATCATTGCTGAAAGCGGAGACCCCGGAGGGCAGGCCCGCCGACTTGGGTTTCGGGGTCCAAGTTCCCTACGGTCCCATGCTGGCAATCGCCGGAGCAGCCCATTTCCTGTGGGTGCATAAATGGGTGCAGGCCTATTTCGATCAGCTCGTTATATTATTCAAATAGCTCCGGATAAACTTATAATAAAAAACCCGGCCCTTTCGAGGCCGGGTTTTTGGAAATGATATTATCAGGAAGCGGGAGTCTCTGTGGGAGCAGGAGCTGCTTCGCCACGGGACTTCACAAGCCCGAGAGCTTTCTTGATATTCTGCACGCTAGGCAGGGAGATCGAGAGCTGTTTGGCGATGGCGGCACCGGATTTGCCCGCCTCCACCAACGCTTTAACCTTGGCTCGTGTATCATCGGTGATACGAGCGCGCGTACGGCCCTTTCTCTTGACGGCAACCTTCTTGGGGGCAGCAGCGGCCTTGCGACCCGGCTTGCGTTTTCCCGAAGAGGAAACGGCGGCCTTGACGGCCTTGACGAACTCATTGAGCGACTTGAATCCATAGCGTTCCGGCAAACCGGCGAGCTCTGAAGGACGCTCAGAGAGGATCTTTTGTTCGAGATCCTGTACTTTGGCTTTTGCAGCTTCTAATTCTTTGATTTTTTCGGTCAGCATACGATGCGAAGTTGCGCTATATGGAGCGATATATCAAGCAGGATTATAGACTAAATTAGATCGTCATGGCATGATACCCGCCATCGACAACGATTTCGTCTCCCGTAATAAAGCCGCCGGCGGCATCGCTGGCCAGCAGTAAGGTCGCGCCTATCAATTCTTTGGCCTCGCCAAAGCGCTTGCTCGGAGTGTGCGCCATTATGGAGGCGATGCGGTCGGACGTGAGTATTTTCCTGTTTTGATCAGCAGGGAAAAAACCGGGCACCATAACATTCACGCGCACCTTCCAGGGCGCCCATTCGCGCGCAAGATTCTTGCTGAGGTTATGCACTGCCGCCTTGGAAGACGAATAAGTGAATACGCGAGACAGCGGCACCAAACCGGACATCGACCCCACATTAATGATCGATCCGCCTTTCCCCCTGTCGATTAGATACTTCCCAAATACTTGACAGCCAAGGAATACGCCTTTTATATTCACGCGCATGACGCGCTCGAATTCGTCTTCGGAGATATCGAAGAAGGGAGTGCCGGAATTCACACCCGCTCCATTCACCAGGATATCGACCTTGCCTGATTTCTGTAGCACGGTTGCCAGCAGCTTCTCAAGCTGGGCTTTGCTATCGACCTCTGTCGAAACAAAGTAGGCTTTGCCTCCGGCTTCATGGATCTTTTCAAGCCGTGCTTTGGCCTTCTCCTGGCTGCGCCCCGCCAGCACCACCTCGGCACCCGCTCCCGCGAGTCCCTCTGCCATGGCTCCGCAGAGTTCGCCCGTGCCGCCGATGACGACGGCAACCTTGCCCGCGAGCGAAAAAAGCGAGGCTAAATAGTCATTAGTATTCATTTGGAAAAGGGTTTCAGATTGGATAATCGCGAGGTCTGATAAGATGAATCGCTGACATTAACCTTGATCCCGCAGATCAAATGGCCACGAAAAACACCAAAATCACAAAAAGAATAAGTTAGTGAATCCAAGAGCCCTTCAGAGTATTCATCTGCTGGGTGAATACCCCAATTCTTGTATATCTTTGTTTTGGTGTTTCTTGTGTTTTTAGTGGCTATTCAACTGTGGTTTCCAGGCTATTGTAGGCATTCAGGGCTTCTCCGACTTCGCGGCAGACTGCTATATCGATCGGATAGCTCACAGCCCGCCCATCGGCAAACAATATCAGAAGTGCTCCCGGCGATTCCCAAAACCCGGCGTTGACCGGCGTGGGGGCGCCCTCTAACTCTGCACATCTTATGACGACGCCGAGTTCTCAAGCCGAAGTTTCCATGGAAACCATCGTGTCGCTATGCAAGCGCCGCGGATTCATCTTCCCCTCCTCGGAAATCTATGGAGGCATCAATGGCTTCTTCGATTACGGCCCCCTCGGCGTTGAGCTCAAGAAGAACATCCGCGACTGCTGGTGGGCGGATATGGTGCGCCGCCGGACCGATGTCGTGGGCATCGAGAGCTCCATCATCATGCATCCCAAGGTATGGGAGGCTTCCGGCCATGTCGCCGGCTTCACCGATCCCTTGGTGGACTGCAAGGCATCCAAGCAGCGTTTCCGCGCGGACCAGCTCTTTTTCGCGCCTGTCGTCGTGGACGGTGCAACCGTCGGCTATGTAAGCGCACTTGAAAGCGAACGCACGACCGAGGCTCTTCAGGAGGCGGCCGAAGCCCTCAAGCGAAAGAAGGCAATCCAGGGCAAGCTCGAGCCCGTGCAGCCCCGCGACATGACCGAGGTCAAGCCCGAGGAGATAGCGCTGATTCCCTCCCCCGCCACCGGCGAGCCCGGCAGCCTCACCGCTCCCCGCGCCTTCAACATGATGTTCGAGACCTACGTGGGTGCGCTGCGCGATGCCTCCGCTGTCGCCTACCTGCGTCCCGAAACCGCCCAGGGAATGTTCGCCGACTTCAAACCGGTGGTGGATACCGGCCGCGTGAAGCTGCCTTTCGGCATCGCCCAAATCGGCAAATCCTTCCGCAACGAAATCACTCCCCGCAATTTCATCTTCCGCTCCCGCGAATTCGAGCAGATGGAAATGGAGTTCTTCATTCACGAAGACGACGACTGGGCCAAGTGGCACCGCCACTGGATCGACTGGTGCAAGTCGTGGCTAAAATCCGTCGGCCTGCCCGACACCCACCTGAGCGAATACGACCATCCCAAGGAGAAACTCGCCTTCTATTCGAAGGGCACGACGGATATCATGTTCAAGTACCCCTTCGGCGTTCAGGAGCTCTGGGGCATCGCCGCCCGCGGCAACTATGACCTCAAGCAACACGAGCAGCACAGCGGCGTGCCGCAGGTGATCTTCGACGAGGCGTCGAAGAAGAAATTTACCCCCCACGTCATCGAGCCCGCCGTGGGCGTCGATCGCATTCTCCTGGCCATCCTCTGCGCAGGCTATGCCGAGGAAGAGGTCAAGGACGAGAAGGGCAATGTCGAGAAGCGCGTTGTGCTCCGCATGAGTCCCCGCATCTCTCCCATCAAGGTCGCTGTGCTCCCGCTGTTGAAGAACAAGCCGGAGCTCGTCGCCCGCGCCCAGGACCTTCACCGCAAGCTGCAGCGCAGGTACAATGTCTTCTACGACGAGTCCGGCGCCATCGGACGCCGCTACCGCCGCCAGGATGAGATCGGCACGCCTTGGTGCGTCACCATCGACTTCGAGACCATCGAGAAGGATGGCTCCTTCACGTTGCGCGAACGCGATTCCATGCAGCAAAAACGCATCATGGAAGCCGATCTCTTCAACCTCCTCGAAGAGCAGGTCTATTGATACCTGGGAAACGCAGTCGGATGGCCGCTGTGCGCAGTAGCACCGACTGTCCAACTGTCTGACGGTCCGCCCGTTCTTACCGTCCTCTGGCTGCTTTGGGAAGGCGGACGGACATTACCAGGCCCTCATCGGCGCAGACTCACATAAGTCTCGCACTGCCAGCGCGAGAAACACTTACTCTTACAATTCATGGATAACGCGTCTGATATTTCGCGAGAGGTCGCGGCGATCGGTGCGCATATGTTCAAGGTTCGGCTCCCTTTTCTAAGCGAACTGAAGCATTATTCCTGGGCCAAGCTCTGATCGGATGTGATTGCCGGCGCCACTCTCACGCTTGTATCCATCCCGCAAGCGATCGGTTTTGCGCTCATACTCGACCTTCCTCTCCAGCCCGTCATCGCAGCAGTCATCATCGGCGGCTTCGTCGGGGCGTTTTTCTTCTCTTCGCACCATCACGTTTTCGGTCCCACCAGCTCGATCAGCCTGATTATCGCCGTGACGATCGCGGCAAATCGTGGCTTTACTACGCTCGAACCGATCGAGCTCGCGATCTATCTCGCGATGTTGATCGGTCTTGTTCAACTCCTCGCGGGGCTGCTCAACTTCGGCGAGATCACCAAATTCATTTCGCGATCGGTGGTTGTCGGCTATAGCACTGGAATCGGCATTCTGCTCTGCGGCACCCAGCTCCACAATCTCCTGGGTTACGATGTGGGTGTGACGACGCAAAGCTTCCTGAGCAATGTGAGCCAGTCGGCGGTGAATCTATCCACGCTGCAAATGAGTCCGTGGGCTTTGGGTATCGGCGCGGCCACATTCCTGATCTTTGAAGCGGTCCACCGGTTGCGGCCCAACTGGCCCGAGGCGCTCATCGGACTGGCGTTGCTGGGAATCGCGGCGCGGGTTTTCACCTGGTATGTCCCGGATGCCCCTTTCCTGATGGTAAAGGACGAGGGATCTCTCAACGCGGTGATGCCGGCTTTCGCGGGTTTCCATTTCGGAACGCGCAAGCTCCATCTCCTTCCGGAACTCCTGGGTACTGCGATCGCCATCGCCTTTCTCGGGATGCTCGAAGCTGCGTCGATCACCAAGTCGCTTGCGGCAAAAAGTGGACAAAAGATCGAGCCCAATCAGGAATTGATCGGCATGGGTGCTGCAAACATCGCATGCGCCCTGTTCGGAGCAGTGCCGGGATCGTCTTCATTTGCCCGTTCGGCTGTAAACTTGCAGAGTGGCGCGGTCTCGCAACTATCGTCCATGCTCAGCAGCCTCATCGTCCTGCTGGTCCTTCTCTTCGCAACGCCTCTCTTCAATTTCATACCGATTGCGGCCCTCGCGGCCCACTTGATCCGGGTGGGGATCAAGATGATCAACCATCACCAGATCCGCATTGCCTGCCGGTCCACGCGATCCGACGCGGTCGTGTTCATCATCACTCTTGGAGCCGCCTTGTTTCTCAAGCTGGACACCGCGATCTATGTCGGGATCGGCGTGGCGCTAGCCCTTTTCCTTCAGAAAACCACGACGCCAACCCTCGCCGAGTATTCCATCAACGCAGAGGGCGATCTGACGGAGCTTGCCGATCCCGCAAAGCGCGCGCATCCCCAGATCTCGATCATCCACGTCGAAGGCGAGCTATACTTCGGTGCCGCGGAACTCTTCGAGCAGGAGGTCCGCAGACTGGCAGAGGACCAGAACATCCGCGTGTTCATCCTGCGGATGAAAAACGCGCGCCATCTGGATGCCTCGACCGTCATGGCCCTCGAGAATCTGCACGATTACCTGCGCCAGACCGGACGCTACCTGCTCATCAGCGGCAGCAACCGGGATGTTTCCCGGGTGCTTGAGGACAGCGGCATGC
>JBAZHQ010000035.1:0-21470 GCA_041652235.1 Opitutaceae bacterium
GTGAACACATGATGTTCACCGCACTCGCCGCCGAGATGCTTGCCGAGGAATGCGGCATCGATCCTCGCAATTCCTACACCTCCGGTCTCCTTCGCCCGCTGGGAATGCTGGTCCTGGATCGCGTCGCAGAAAGGCTCACCGCCTGTGAACCGTACGACCACGGCAAATACGGAGCTTATCTTTCCTGGGAGGGCATCATGTTCGGCTTGGCGAATTCCGAGGTCGCCTGCATGGTTCTTGGGGACTGGCGTTTCCCTCCGGACATTGTGGGCGCCATCCGCGAGCATTACCTTACGAGCCCGGCGGATTACGAGAACAACAATGCTGTCCTCCTGAATCTTTCCGGACGGATCGTCTCCGACGCGGGACACACGCTGCCGGGAGACCGGCGCTTCTGGGAACTGACCCCAAAAAAACTGGAAGCACTGGGTATCGACGAAGACAAATATCGTCGAGCCAGCCAGCGCGCCGGTGAGATGTTCGAGCGGCTGCGCTCCTCGCTTTCGTAGGCCCGCTGTCAGAGGAGCACCAGATCGTTGCGGTGCACCACCTCAAGGCGCTTGCGATTCGGATAACGGTCCTGCATGGCATCGCTCTTCAGCCCAGCCAGCCCCGATATCTCCTCGCTCTCAAACGAGCACTTGCCGCGTGCAACCACTGTGCCGTCAGGCCCCGCGATGTTGACCACTTCGCCGGCGGCGAAGCGGCCCTCGGAGCCGACAATACCCACCGCGAGAAGGCTGCGCCCCGCCTCGCGCAAAGCCCGCACTGCGTTTGCATCCGCAAAGACCGTGCCCCGCGGACGCTGGAAATAGGCCAGCCACCGCTTTTTCGCCTCCATGCGCAGGCCGCTCGGCTCAAAGAACGTTCCCGGCCCGTTTCCCGCAAGCAGCCGCAGGACGATGTCGGTCTCTGCGCCGCTGGCGATGAAAACGCCGCAACCTGCCTTCGTGGCAACCTTGGCGGCTGAGATCTTGCTGATCATGCCACCCACCGCCGTCTCGCTGGTGGTTCCTCCCGCCATCGCCTCTATCTCGGGAGTGATGCGCTCCACGATCGGCACGATCCGGCCCGTACCCTTCATGTCGATGAGTCCGGGAGCGGTGGAAAGGATGAACAGGTGGCTGGCTTCGACGATGCTGGCCACCATGGCAGAGAGCGTGTCGTTATCGCCAAACTTGATCTCCGCTGCGCTCACGGTGTCGTTCTCATTGATGACGGGGACGGTGCCGTAGCCGATCAATTGGCGCAGGGTCTCCTTGACGCCGAGGTAGCGGGCGCGCACTCGAAGATCGTCATGGGTGAGCAGCACCTGGGCAACGGTGATGCCATGCGGGGCAAAACCATCCTGCCACGTCTGCATGAGCCTGCTCTGGCCGACTGCCGCGCAGGCCTGCTTTTTCGAAACCTCCCTGGGGCGCTTCGAGAGTTTCAGCGCGCCCATTCCGAGGCCCACGGCGCCCGACGAGACGACGATCACCTCACAACCCATTTCGCGCAGTTCGGCCACCTGTCTGCAGATGCCCGCAATGCGGTCGGTATTGAGTTGTCCGATACCCGAGGTGAGCACGCCTGTGCCCAGCTTTACGACGATGCGAAGCGGATGAGTCGGAACAGGTGCGGAGGATGGGAGGCTTGGCATGGATGAATCACCGCGAGGCGGAGGAACCAGGAGGGTGGCGGGAGCGCTGCCTCATCGCACAATACGCTGGTGATTGCGAGCCCGCCGCCTGTCCCCTGGCCTTCTCGGCGGCCTTGTCAGACCGATAGGAGCTCCTTCTCCTTATGGGCGAGATGATCGCCGATATCCTTGATGGCCTTGTCGGTGAGAGTCTGGATTTCCTTCTCGTGACGCTTGGTTTCGTCCTCTGGAAGTTTAGCTTTCTTGAGCACCTCGATCATGTCGTGGCGCGCGTTGCGTACGTGAACCCTGCTTTCCTCTGCCATCTTGTGGGCCACCTTGACAAATTCCTGGCGGCGCTCGCGGCTCATCTCCGGGAGTGGGACGCGTATGATCCGGGCATCCACGATGGGATTGAAGCCCAGGTTGGCGATCTGGATAGCCTTCTCTATCGGCTTCAGCAGCGAGGCATCCCAGGGCTGAACGACGATCATGCGGGGATCGGGCGTGGTGATGGCGGCACATTCCTTGAGGCGCATCTGGCTGCCATAGGCCTCGACCATGACATTCTCAACCATGGTGGGACTGGCCTTGCCTGTGTGAATGGTGCTGAATTCTTGCAGAGCGTGGTCGACGACCTTCTTCATCTTGGCCTGCGTATCGGTAATAATTGGATGAGACATGATGATGCTGGGGTTTGAGAAGGATGATGTTATATAACTTCGCTGCGGATCATCAACCGCGGACTAGCGTGCCGACCTTCTCTCCTGTGACCGCCTTGCGGATGGCCCGGGGGTCGTTGAGATCGAAGACGATGATCGGGATATTATTGTCCAAGCAGAGGGAAAACGCGGTCGAGTCCATCACGTTGAGGCGTTGCCGAAGGGCGTCGATGAAGGTGATCTTGTCATACTTGACCGCATCGGCGTGCTTCTTGGGGTCTTTGTCATAGATGCCATCGACCTTGGTTGCCTTCATGATCACATCGGCATGGATCTCGCTCGCCCGAAGCGCGGCCGTGGTATCGGTTGAGAAATAGGGATTGCCGGTGCCAGCCACAAAGATCACGACGCGTCCCTTCTCAAGATGGCGCACCGCGCGGCGAAGAATGAAGGGCTCAGCCACCTGGTCCATCGGGATGGCGCTTTGCACGCGTGTGTTGACACCCATTTTCTCAAGGCAATCCATGAGCGCCAGCCCGTTGATCACCGTGGCAAGCATGCCCATGTAGTCACCGGTGGTTCGGTCAACCCCGCGTTTTTCTCCGAGGCCGCCCCGGAAGATATTGCCGCCGCCGATGACAACGCAGGTTTGCACACCCATGTCGTGCACTTCCTTCACCTGCGAACAAATGCGTTCCAGTGTGGCGCCATCGATGGGATCGCCCTGCTTTCCCCCGCGAAGAACCTCGCCGGAAATCTTCAGAACGACTCGTTTATACTTAACCAGGGAATCGACTGCCCGTGCTTCGTGCATGGATGCAGGAAACTCCTCGGCAAAATGCGCGTCAATTCCCGAGATTGACTATCGTTATGTCACGAAATCGAGGCAGGTAAGCGATTTTTAGTCTTTCGTCGGTCGGAAAGCGGCAAAAAGCGGACCGTCCTGTCTCGATTCAGTGGAGCAAGATCGAGCCCATCACCTCCGCAAGACCGCGAGGTTCTTCCAAGCGGCGATCGGGGGCAGTCCCTCAGGCGGGAGCCTTCTCACGCAATGGTGCCGAACGATGTAGTCCTTCTTATGCCGGGCCACGAAGTCCCTGCTCCCGAAGATCACCCCATAACTCATGTGCCGCCACTGGCAGCGCAGCGCCGTGGCCAGCGGCACCTCGCAGTTCTCCTTCACGGCCTGTTCGAAAACCTCCCGCGATATCGCGCCCTTGCCCTCCTTCGCCTTGCTCCCCGCCCCCATCAACTCCCCCCGGTATCTTGGAGCCACCTCTGTCCACTCGTTCCCCTCATGCCCATAAACACGCGATAATCCTATTCGGGCGACATTCCTACCCCCCACTGCCTCCGCATAGCCGCAGAACCGGTAATCCTTCGGATCAACCGCAAGCCTCGCCCTCACGCAATTCAAATCGATGTACGCCGCCATCGTCAGAAGAGAGTATCCATCCTCCACCAAGATGCTCTTGAAACGCTCCGCCCAAAGCGTGCCAAACCGCCCATGCGTCCTATTAAACCAGATGGAGAAACGCTGTTTGAGCAGCTTCATGAACTCCGACAAATCGCACATCAGCCTCATCATCCTTTCCCTCCACGCCACCCCCTCCGGCGTATTCAAGGCCAACTGCTTCTCAATGAGCTCCAAACTGGCTATCTGGTACTTGTTCCGCCTGGGATGCAGCAGCCGGTAGCGCCTGAGCAGCTCCTTATCCGAGACCTTCCCCTTCCGGGGAATGCGCACCAGCACATGGAAGTGGTTGGGCATAACAGTATAGGTGATCACCTCCACCCCGCAAAACTCAGCCACAGCCCACAGCATCCTGCGCAGCATCTCCCTGTCGTCCTCTTCAAAGAGCTTCTCCCCGTTCACCGTCCGCGACATGCAATGGTAAAAAGCCTCTCCCTTCTCCGATGGTAGCACAAAGCGGGGAATCCTCATGCCTATGACTAGGCGCTATTTATTTCCCTACGGCAATCTTTATTTAACCTGTCCCTGTAACTTGGTGAGAACCCGAGTGGATCTTGGAGACAAGACAGTTTGATGGGACTGAATTGCTCGATGCGGTGTGACATGGGGGCTGCTTTGACACAGGGTGTATAAATCGTAAGATTTTATCTTATTTGTTTTTAGTTGCTTAAGAAATACCTGAGCGACGGCATGGGCGATGCATCGGGTGAAAACGCAGGTCAAAACTAAACAAATAAAAGGAGAAAATCACCATGCGTATCGTTCGTTACACTTATCCAAACATCCGCAACCAAGCCCTTGGCCCGGGTCTTGCGTTTCGCAATCCATGGGCGGGCCTGGAATCTGAGATGGACCAATTCTTCGATGCAGCGCTTAGCTCTCTTGCCAGAGCTCAGACAAATAACCGTTTCCCCGTGGATCTCTATGAAGACAAGGAAAACACATACGTGCGCGCCGAGTTACCTGGCGTAAACAAGGATGACATCGGCATCGAGTTCGTGGATGGCTTCCTTACAATACAAACCTCTCGGAAACAAAAAACCGGAAATAGCGAGGAGTCCTTCGCCCTCAATCGCTCGGTCATGGTTTCCAACGATGTCCAAGCCGACAAGGTCTCCGCTTCCTACGAGAACGGCTTGCTTACTGTGACGCTTCCAAAGAAGGAAGAATCAAAACCCCGGAAGATCTCCGTATCCGTCAACTAACGACGCTCTTCGCGAGCACGGCACACACTTTCGAAAAACCGCCATTCAAATCGCAACATTCAACCCTCTCTTCCCGCCATGACTCTACTCAATTCGATCATTCCAGCACTTAACCGCCAACCCTCCCGCAGTGAGAACAGCCCGTCTTCTTTCGAGGTTCAAACCGTGAAGCCCTACCACGAGATCCGCGAGAATACGGATGCCTGGGGCCTCACTGCACATCTGCCCGGCGTAGATAAAACAGATCTCGAAATCACAGTGGACCAACACCAGATCCGCATCCTCGGCCGACGCACTTGGAAAGCGCCCGAGGGCTGGACCGCCCTCTATCGGGAGTCATCCGACGCCCCATTCGAACTGATCCTAGAACACGAAAACTCCATCGACGCAGAGAAGATCCACGCCGAGCTCAAAGATGGAATCCTACATATCTCCCTGCCCAAAGTCGCCGCGATTAAACCGCACAAGATTTCGGTCGGCTAGCCTGCATATCTCATGAAGTACATGTAAAAATGCGACCAAAGGGCCGACTCTGTCGGTGTATGCCGCGACAAAACCATCCTCCATGGAGCAGGCAGAAATTTTCAGCCTCGTTTCCTCTGTTTCATGGAATCTTCGGTCGGCAAGGATCCGGCCTCGGAGATCGATCAAACCGCTCCAATAACCAGCAACCCGGCGCAAGTGCCTCCATCAAGGGAGGGCTTGCGCCGATTTATGTTATTGGCCTCATCTCCAGATATCTACGGAATCATGGCCAGGCCTGGCAGCGACGGAATGTTGACAAGATTCTCGCGACTATTGATCTGGCCACTTTCACTCACCTCATGCACATGGCTCGTCTCATCACTCTCATCGCCACCGTGGGCTCGAGCGCCCCTCTCATCGCCGCCGCCGGTGGCATAAATCCCGCGACATCCCCCGGTCGGACACCCGATCTTTTGGAACACGTGGTCGATGCTTTGCTGGAGCGCTGCGGCCTTGAAAACTCAGGCAATACTCTGACTCATTGGGGCATCTTCGCCGGCCTGTTCATCGCTTCATGGTTCCTGCGCAATGTTGTCACCACCGGCATCTTCAAGATCCTTAAACATTTCGCCTCGAAGACTGAGACGACCCTCGACGACAAGCTATTTCCAGCCCTCGAGAATCCCACCAAGGGTCTTATAGTCGTACTTGGTTCCTTCACCGCATTCAAGGTACTCAAGCTCAGCCCGGTGCTCGACGCCGGGATCGTGAATCTGTTCAAGATCGCCTTCCCCGCCGTCATTTTCTGGGGAGTCACCAAAGCCATCAGCGCCATCGTAGATCACCTGGGCGAAGTGGCTCGCGAAAAGGACATGGGGCTCGCCGCGTTCCTTCCCCTGATCAAGAAGACAGTGATCATCGTATTCATCATCCTGGCCGGCCTCACGATCATCCAGAGTTTTGGCTACGATGTGAAAACCTTCCTGGCAGGTCTCGGCATCGGCGGCCTGGCTTTCGCCCTCGCAGCCCAGGACACCCTCTCCAACCTCTTCGGCTCATTCGTCGTCGCCATCGATCGCCCCTTCCACGTGGGCGACGCGGTCCAGATAGGCGCTCACCAAGGAACCGTCGAAGGCATCGGAATGCGCTCCACCAAGCTGCGCACGCCAGCCCGCACCCTCATCGCCATCCCCAACAAGACCGTCGCCAGCGATGCCATCATCAACTTCACGCGCATGCCGCAGCGCCGCGTGGAGCAGACAATCGGTCTCACCTACAATACCACGCCCGAGCGGATGGACGCCGTTCTGGCGGACATCCGCGCCATCCTCAAAAACGATCCCGAGGTGCACCAGGAAGCCGTGTTCGTGAATTTCATCAACTACGGGCCCTCCTCCCTGGACATCCAAATCGTCTATTTTGCGTCCAATCCCGACTGGACAAAGCACCTGGAACTGCGCGAGCGCATTAACCTCAAGATCATGCGTGCTGTCGCAGCCCGAGGCCTTTCCTTTGCCTTCCCCACGCAAACCATACAGTTCGACGGCGCCGTGGCCCGCGCCATGGCGGATCGAAAGGCCTAGCTTACATTCATCCAACGCCACAGAGCCGCAATCAAAGAAGCCAGAGGCCAGATGCCGGAAGCCAGCAGGGGAGGTCGGCGGGCGGAAACTAGCGCGCCCCTGCCGGGCGCACCAAAGAAAAACGCCGCAGGCGCTGGCCGGCGGCGTTCGCAAAATAATGAGAGTTGGGCTTAGGCGAGGTGCCCCGAGACGAGCTTGGTCATCTCGAACATGCTCACCTGTTTCTTGCCGTTGAAGACAGCCTTGAGGGCGTCATCGGCATTGATCATCTTCTTGTCCTTCTTGTCCTGGAGACCATTCTTCTTGATATAGTCCCAGAGCTTCTTGGTGAGTTCCGTGCGGGGGAGGGGTTTCGAGCCTACGACGGCGGCCAGCTTGGCGTCGGGCGTAACAGGCTTCATGAATGCAGCATTCGGTTTACGAGCGGATTTTTTAGCCATTGTGTGGTTTGGTTGAAGTGAGCTTATTAAGTAAGCGGAATGGGTTCTAGAGGGAAGAACAGGCCCTTGCCGAGTGAAAAATTTCACATTCTAGAGGGAAAATCGATCCTTACAGAAGCTTGACAGCGGCCCCGGGAAGTCCTTAAGCGGCTGGAACCGTACGCACCGACAACCTGTATCCATCATCTTTTTACCCTTTCTTCGCTCGTGCCGCCCGTTTTGTATCTTGTTTCCGGAGACATCATTTCGCCTGGGGCGCCGGCGCGGCAGCGCCCTGCTGGGCCGCCTGCTGGCGCTGCAACCTCCGGCGAAGGACCTCGGCCCTGAACGCTTCCAGCCGCACGGCTTCGTCCGCGGGCGTGGGATTTAGCACCACCGGGGAGATCGGACCACGGGGGGCGGCGGCAGCGGCCGCCGCCGCGACAGAGGCGACGGGAGAAGCCTTGGCGGTTTTAGGCCGCAACAAGGCAAGCTTCAGCGTGCGTCCTTGATACTCCACGATGACGTTGTCGGCCGGGCCCGACACCTCATGCCCGCGCACCACGAACGGCCGGCCCGTCTGGTTGAGCTTCAGCCAAGCCCCCTTTTTTGTCGAAGGATCGACGAGATTGAAAAACTCCTCGCCGTTCATGGCCATGATCCCCCGGAATTCGAGCAGCACCCCCTCCTGAGCGGATGCCTGCGATCCGGAAACCGGAAGAAATGGCGAATCGAGCGCGACTTCGGCTCGCACCAGGAAGGCGGCGCCGCCAATCAGGCATGTAATGAGAACTGCTTTTCCTGCCAAACTCATGACAGGGAAATAGGACCACTCCCGGAACGGGTCAAGTTGCGTAAGCAGGGAAACTTAACCCGCATATTGCATGGAATTCATGCAATATGCGCCCGAAGGGCTGACTCCACCGGGAAGTTCGGAACCTGGGGGGCAGCGGCCGCCGCCGCGACGAAGGCACCGCGCCGGGCAACTGCCGTCCAACCCTGGTTTCCGAACGCGCGCCTCAGGCGATCCAGAGGTCCACAAACTGCGTCACAGGCATCCCAAGGAGCCCGGAAGGCCGGTCAAACAGATCGATTATCTCCTCTGCCCGAGCCTCGTCGAAACGTCCTGAGATCGCAGCCTCGGCCTTGGAAAACAGCAGGGGAACCGCCTCC
Source organism: Opitutaceae bacterium (assembly GCA_041652235.1). Taxonomy (GTDB): domain Bacteria; phylum Verrucomicrobiota; class Verrucomicrobiia; order Opitutales; family Opitutaceae; genus MWDT01. The sequence continues at coordinate 8,603 of JBAZHQ010000035.1, forward strand.
GTGTGACGGCGATAGTGCCCGATGGGATACTCGCAGACGGCTCGCTCCGTGTGCGCTCCACCGCGGAAAAAAACCTGGATCGAATTAGGCAGGGCTCGCTTGTCCGGATCGTACGAGTCGGCGGTATATCCGGCCTCTTCGCGAACGCGAATCTTCGCCTCCAGCGCGCACACCGCGGAGTCGCATGGACCGGAGAGTTGCTCGTCCCCCAGGCGCCCGAACACAAGGGAAGCGGCAACGGCACGGACAAGGCTGCGGCGCGGATTCGATTCCGCCTGCGCGCCAAGCGCCAGACCGGCGGCGTGCGTTGCCACATCCACCCGTTCGATGTCGCCCAGCCGGCCCGCCACCGCGGGATGCAGCCTCAAGGCAGCCTCCGCCGCAGTCTGGGCGGAAAGCGCGTCCGGGTGGGCCAGATTGTAAACCGCCTCCTCAGGCACCGAACTGCCGATGGAGAAGGAGATCTTCAAAGCGGTTCCGCCATGACAGGCGTCCTGGAATCCTGTCCGGGGAGTTGTGAGCACATTCGGCCAACCCTGATCGCCGGCGAGAGCGCGCAAAGAGAGCGACACCGCCTGACTAGCGTCGGTCGCGGCTGTCCAGGCGCTGCGGTGCGGATCGGCCAGGGGGTTCACGCCCGCCTGCCAGGCCAGCGACACTGCGGCGAGGATCTGGTCCCGCGTTCCGCCCAGCAGCGGAATAAGCACGGCAGTGCTGGCAACGCGCGAAAGCACGCTGGGATCGAGCCCCAGCGCAATCCATGAATTCGCCTCAGCCAGCGCACCCTGGATTTCCTGAGCCCGGGCGACTGCGCACAGGACATCCTTCATCGTGGGAGGCATGTCCCTGCTGGCCAAAGGAGATCCATAGGCCCGGAACTGGCCTGAATGCCAGATATTACGGCCAAGCCAATCGGCTGCGCTAAGAATGGGGGCGATGGGATCGGCCAGCGAGATCGTCTCCCGGCCGGGTCTCATGCATTGAAGGCCGAGCCAGCGCATGCAGAGAGCCAGATCGAAGGCGGCTGTCGCAGGGTCCAGCTCGAGATCCGTGCCCAGCAGGCGCGCGCCCAAGGGCAGATTCGTGCCGGGAACGACAGGGCCGAGCCAGCGCGCGCACTCCGGTTGCTGCAAGGCCATGAGCGCAACGCCCATGCTGTCGAGGAGACAATGCATCGAGGCCTGGAGCGTGTTGTCGCCCACGGCAGGAGGATTTGCCGCGAACGATGCCATCTCCACAAGAAGAGCATCCGGAGGGGGAAGTTTCTGTGTGCTGTCCGTCATGGTAACGCGCGAATTTTTAGATCGGTGAGAGATCGGAGGCCGGCGCTGCAAGATCGATGCGGGAAAGATTTCGGCCACACCATTGCCATTGCTGTGGCCGCACCTTGATCGTGTCCCTGACACGAGGGGTTGTCCACTGTCTTTGCCCTCGGGAAAATACGCAGAGGAACGACGCCTTTGTCCCCGGAGCGGCTATGTCGTGCGGGCGTTCCAGAATTCGAGCTTCGCACGAAGCTCCTCGGGACGGATCGGTTTGCTGAGATAATCGTCCATGCCTGCGGAAAGGCATTTCTCGCGATCGCCTGGAAGAGCGTTTGCCGTCAACGCGATGATGATCGGCTGTCTGTCGAGAGGGATGCGCCTGCGTATTTCCAGGGTGGCTTCGATGCCGTCCATCTCGGGCATCTGCATATCCATGAGAATTATCTTGAGGGGTTCCTGCTCGATGGCCTGCACCGCCTCCAGGCCGTTGGCGACGAGCCTCACATCCCAATTCATGCGCTTGAGCATCGAAAGAGCCACTCGCTGATTGACCAGATTATCCTCGGCTAGCAAAAGCCGCTGGGTTTTGACCGGAAGCACCGGGGCGGCAGCGGCAGATTCCTGCGCCGGCGCGGGCACCGGCGGGGGCGACAGGATGCGCTGGAGGCTCAAGAGAAGAAGCCGCGGCTTTAGGGGCTTCGAAAGTGTGGCCGCAGGCTCGAAATTTGCCGTGGCAGCGGATCGTGTTCCCAGAGGGGTGAGAAGAATCACAGGAAGCGAAAGCACCCGAGCATGCTGTGCAAGCGGAGAGTTATCGAACATCGTCGAGTCGATGACGATCGCATCATGGTGCGGCTGCACCTTCGCGTAGCCCAGAGCCTCGATGGTCGTTTCGGCAATTTTCGTCTCGGCTCCCCAAGTCTCAAGGTGCGCCCGCAACAACCGGCGGCCATTCCCCGGGGGCATGAGAAGGAGGATGCGCCTGCCCTTTAGCGGCGCTTCCTGCGGCACAAGGGCCGGGGCGACGTCGCCATAGCAGGGAAGAACGAACGAGAACGTCGAGCCCATGCCGGGCACGCTCTCCGCCCAGATGCGCCCATCCATGAGTTCCACCAGACGACGGCAGATGGCCAGGCCGAGTCCGGTACCGCCAAACTGCCGGGTGGTCGACGAATCCACCTGGCTGAAGGACTTGAAGAGCCTGTCCATGCGCGCGGCGGGAATTCCAATACCCGTGTCCCGGACCGAAAACTCGAGCTCGACGGGTGCGTCCGGAACAGGCTCCTCGGATACGGCTTCGCCATGTTCTGCAGGTTCGTAAGGTCTTACGAGCACCTCCACCTCCCCCTCGCGGGTGAATTTGACGGCGTTTGCGACGAGATTCACGAGGATCTGCCGAAGCCGCGTGACATCTCCCAGAATCACGGGCGGCACGCGCGGGTCGATCCAGCAGTGAAGCTCGATTTTCTTCTCGGCGGCGATGGGCGCGGCGATCTCGACCGCGGTTTCCACGCACTCATTCAAGCCGAAGGGCTGTGTCTCCAGATCGATGTTCCCCGACTCGATCTTGGAGAAGTCCAAGATCTGATTGATAATCTGGAGCAGCGACTCGCTTGCAGTGCGAATGGTGTTCGAGCACTCGCGCTGTTCATCGTCCATTTTCGAATCGAGCAACAGGCTCGCCATGCCTATGACGGCGTTCAGAGGCGTCCGAATCTCATGGCTCATATTGGCCAGGAAGTCGCTCTTGGCCCGGACAGCCGCGAGAGCCTCATCCTTGGCGTGCAGGATTTCGTTTTCCCAGCGCTTCCTTTCGGAAATATCCTGGAAAGTGCCGAACACACGCGATGCCTTGCCTTGAAACACATCCACCTTGCCGATGCTGCGCACCCAAAGCCGGCGCCCCTGAACCGTGTCGATCTGCAACTCGTAATCCCAGCCCTGCCCCTCCTTTAGAGCCTTATCGAAAGCCTCCTCGACGATGGGCCGGTGCTCCGGCACGTAATGGGCGCTGGCGCTGTTATTATCGATGGGGGAGCCGGGCGCCAGACCGTGGATGCGGTAGGTCTCCTGCGACCATACAAGCTGCCGCGTCGACACGTTATATTCCCAGCTTCCGATGCGGGCCAGATGTTGCGCCTCGCTGAGCTGCGCCTCGCTGGCACGCAGCTTCTGTTGGGCAAGATACTTGTCCGTGATGACCTCGGAAAAGATGGTGATGCCGCCGATCTCCCCATCGAGGCGATACCAGGGATGACATTCCCAGCGGATCCATTCCTCGCGACCGTCTGCGCGCAGGAATCGATCCTCGTCGCGCCGCTCAATCGCCCCGCCCAGGCACCGCAGATAGGCGTCGCGCCAGTGACGGGGCAGATTTGGGAAAAGCTCCAGATGGGAACGCCCCCTCAGATCCTGATCCGGCAAGGCATAGTCCACCACCCAGCGATGGCTGGTGGCGAGGTAGCACAGCTCGCTGTCGAGCAGCGCGACCGCCGCAGGAGTGTGGTGAATGAATTCCTCAAGCTGACGCTGCTTCGCGAGGAAGGCCTCCGCAGTGCGTTTGCGCGCCGAGATATTGGTGATGGCGGCCAGGGTCCCGTCGGGGACGATCTTGTCGGCGCTGAGTTCGCTGAGCGCAACCGTCGCCGGAAACCGCGCCCCGTCGGAACGCCTCATCGTCCATTCGCGGGGACGGCCATAGTGCCGGGCAGTCTCGGAGTGGATGACAAGGGCGTCCTCCTCCTGGATATCGCGATGGAGGGTGATCGACAGATCCGCAGCCATCGCCGCGAGTTCCGCAGGCTCGAACAGTTCCGAGCTCTTCAGCTTTCCCACGACCTCCGATGCCCGGTAGCCAAAAAGCCGCTCCGCCGCGCGATTCATGAGAATCAGCAGGCCGTCCCCCCCCCAGGCAATAATAGCCACCGACACCTGATCGAAGGCCGCGCGCATCAGAGTGCCGCTATCCGAGGAAGCAGCGCCGCTCGGGGCAATCGGAGCGACAGTCGGAGGTGAGACATTGTCCATCTGGAAAAAGTATCAGCAGCTTCTTTGGATCGTTCAACTCTGCACTTCACTGTGTTTAAACGCCCGATTCTATCGTCAATTACCCGTGTTGCATGCTGGACCCAGGCGGAGAAAGCGGCTTGATTCGATACGCGACATTCCACGGACGGCACTCCCAAAGGACTTGGCCGAAGAGAACTCACCCCTCACATGCTTTCCACGCGCCGCTATCTTCATGCTCTGATCAAACCCCTGGGTCTGTCCGCAATGCTTGCATCGCTGGCGCTTGGAGCCCCCAGGAGCGGGATTCATCCGCGCCTATTCTTCGGTCCCGAGGATCTGCCGGGCCTGCTTTCGCGCGTAAAAACGCCGCAGGGCGACGCCATCGTCGGGCGCCTCGACGCCACTCTCGCGGCCCCTTCTCAGGCATCGCATCTGGGTTATATGGCGGGAGGATGGGCTGTGCGCCATGCGATCCTGGGTGACGATCAGGCGGCAGCCAAAGCCCTTGACCTGGCCGAGGAAGCAGCGCGTGCCGCACTTGCGCTGCCTTCTTCCGCCAAATCCCGGCAGTCTGCGGATCTCCTCCCCTGCGCTTCCGCCGCAGTGGGCATCTCCATCGCCTACGATCTGTGCCATAACGCCTGGCCTGTGGATCGCAGGATCGCATTATCGCGTTCCTTGTTTTCCCTCGCGACAAAGCTCATAGCCGGCAGCGATAAAATCCGCAATCAACAGCCCACTCATGAAACGGCGATAATCCATGCCGCGATCGGAATCGCATCCCTGGCCGTCGCGAGCGATCCGGGAGCGCCGACGGAGGCGGCCGCTTTCGCAAGAATCGCTCGCGTTCAGGTGGGCCGGTATCTCGAGGATCTCGGCGACCGGGGATGGCCGCGCGAAGGTTTTGGAAACTTGAGGTACGCCATCGGCAACGGTGTGGGTTCATTCCTCCTCGCGTGGCGGCGAATGCAAGGAGAGGATCTTGTCACTCCCACACCCGCCCGTTGGTGGGCGTCGCTCTACGCCACCATCCTCCTTCCCCCCGATCCGGCATCCAAGGATAGCCCGCCTGAGCTGGCTTATTTCGGGCAGGCACAGACAACTTCCGCAGGCATCCCGGGACCGCGATGGGAATTAGGTCCCTACAGAGGCGGCGACATGGCGGCCGTCCTGGCGTTCTCCGATTCGGCGTCGCGCGCGGCTCTGCAGTGGACCTTCGACCATTGCCTGGGGCAGAAAGGAGATCGCAGCTACGATATCGTCAAACCCACGGACGCCCTCTTCGCCTTGTTGGGGCTCCCCGCCAGCGAATCATCCCTGGATCCCGCCATTGTGCTTGGGCGCACTTGGGCAGACGCCCGGACGGGAGTGTTTCTGTTCCGCAATCAATGGAGCGACAGCCTGGATTCCCTCGCCGCCATCACCGCAAATCAGAGACCCTTGCCGATTCGATCCTTCGCGGATGCCGGCAGCTTCCGCCTTCTTGCACTGGGAGGACACTGGGCGGTGCAAAGGGAGAAGGATGCCGCAGACTTGGCCTCTTCTTCCCGTGAGAGGGAGAATGTTGTCGTAATCCCCGGCACGCATGGCTGGCAGGGTGGCAAGGTCATCCGATCCTCGGAGCAACCCGACGGCTCGGGAGCAGTGAGCATCGACTTGGATGCGACTTACACCGTGTCACCTGTTGGAACGTCGCCATCCCTGCTCGATCCCACCCAGGATCTCGGCATCCGTGCCCAACGAGCCTGGCTGGTTGACTACTCGGGGACCTGTGGCGCGCCCGTCCTCATGGTCGTGGTCGATCAGATCCGCAACGGCCCTACGCGCAGATGGCTTATGCACACCGAGGAGCACGACGTGAAGTTGCACCCCGACGGCTTCGAGCTGCAGGCAGCCAACGGCTCCACTTTGCGAGCGACGATAATCGTCCCGGTTAAGCCGAAGCTGAGGGTGGATCGTGGAGAATGGACCGATACGCTGGCCATCGATGGCGACGGAGATTTCTTCGTGGTCATGACCGTTCAGCCGAAGGACACAGCCGCGCCCATTCCAAAAAGAGAAGGCGAAGAAGGCCTTGGCACGACGGTCCGCCTTGGGGAATGCGTCATCCGCTACGACGGCCATGGCGTGGCCATCCAGTGAGAAGCGGCTAAAAATCGGTCATTTCGAGGCTGCGAAGATTTAACCCTCGACGGAGGGAGACCGCTGCATGAAAAAGCAACCTTTCCTTCTCTCATTCGTCATTTCTTCATGACGTGCACTCCCAAACATCCTTCGCCGTGCGATCCGTCGATGCTCTCGAGCCTTGTGCAGCGGGCGCAGAAGGGGGAATTGGCTGCCCAGAACGACCTGATAATCGCATATCAATCTCGTGTAGCAGGCTTTGTGTACGCGATGTTAGGTCGTTCGGCGCCCGTGGACGATCTATGCCAGGACATTTTCACCAAGCTCGTCCGGGGCATCCCGAAGCTCAAGGACCCTGCGCTCTTCGAAGCCTGGCTATTTCGGATGGCAAGAAACCAATGCATCGATCACGCGCGGCGAGAGCGGTGGCGACGCATGTTCACGGTTTTCGATCCAACGACCGACGACCCTGCGATCGAGGTGGACATCTCGCAACGCGACCGGGTGGACGCCTTGCTCCTTCTCCTTCAACGGCTCTCAGGCAGAGACCGCAGTTTGCTGCTCATGGCCCAGGAAGGCCTGAGCCTCGCCGAGATGGCTCGCGCCACCGGCACGACCACAACCACTATAAAAACGCGCCTTCACCGTGCGCGTGAACGACTACGCCAGCTCTATGCAAAACGATCCTAAACTCTCAGCACTTTGGCCGGAGATTCGCGAAAGGGGCGCCTCTGCGCTGCGCCCCAACCTTGCCCGCCGCGTGATCGATCGCTGTATCGCGCAAAACGATTTCAGTCCGCGGATCGCCTGCACCGTCGCCCTCTGCACCACAATCGCCTGCATAGCGCTTACCCTCGCCGTCAACCTCTGGACTGCCCGCCGGGCCAGCGATACAGCCATGGCGCAGTGGAATGAATTCACCATGTCCTACGACAATGGCGACCAGGAGATCTGACCATGAACAAGAAAATCGCCATCGCATCGATCGCCGCCGCCAGCTTTGCAATCGGCCTGTTCTCAGGTCTGGCACTGGGCATCAGCCATGTGCCCGCCTCGGCTCCTCCCGACTGGCTTTTCAGCGAGTTCAAGAGCATCGCCAAGCCCTGCGCATCCCTCCAAAACGTCGTGCAATCCCGCCCCGATCTATGGCGCGAGATCAACGCCGAGCTCTACTCGCTCAAGCCGCAGATCGAACGCTATCGGGAAAAGCTCAGGGAAATCGACGACGACTTCAACAACGGCTTCAACTCCATCCTTTCCGAGTCGCAGCGCGCCCGGCTCTGCGAAGCCCAGAATCAAAAGGCCCTTCCCAAGCTTTCCCCGCCCAAGCCCGAGGGCCAGAAACCACCCCAGGTTGCCCAGGAAAAACAACCGCGCCTGCCTCAGGAAAGTTCAGACGGCCTTGTGGGCTCCATGATCTTCGTTCCTTTCACCCAGGAGCGCTTCACGCAGGTGCTGGAACTGGACGAAGTGCAGCAGGCCATGCTCCACGATCTGCTTACGGCCCGAAGGGATCGCTTCCTGAAACTCTCCGACGATACTCCGCCGCCTTCGTCCCAACTTCAACGCATCGCCGACATCATCCGTCGCGCAGAGGCGGCTTCCAAGCAGGCACCTGCAAAATAAGCCGCGATCAGCGGGCAATATCGCGCTGTGTGAGCACCTTGAACCCCCGGTGGTTCAGGGACTGCGAGGCAATCTCGGGATCCTCCACGTTGAGCACCAGCCCCGACCTGCCCTCAGGCCGATTGATGAAGCTGTATATGTAGTGGATATTCACCTCCGCCTCCAGCAGGGCGGCAAGCACGCCCGTCAGATCGGCCTCCACCTTAATCTCAACTGCGACGATTTCCGTCTCGTGGAAGGCATATCCATGCTGCGTCAACAGACTGCGCGCCTTGTCCGAATCGTCCACGATCAACCTCACGATCGCCGTGTCTATCGTGTCGATCGCCGTGAGCGCCATCACATGCACATCGCTGGCCTGCAGCAGAACGATGAGGTCGCTCAGCCTGCCGACGCGATTCTCGGCGAAGATGGAGAATTGCTTCACGGGATCCGCGGCAATGGACGTGCTATGGGAGGCTGCCATGACAGAGGATTGCGAAGTTAAGATACCGAGCCGGGCTGGTCAACGGCGTGTTGAGGAAGGTCCCAAACCCGCGCGCACCCTTCCTGCAATCAAGGCAGCTTGGCTTCGGTCACTTTCTTGGTTTGGGTGGTTCGGAAACTGTCGAGAGCCTGCTTTGTGCGCGCATCGCTCAAAGCCAGCATGGCCGCCGCAAAGAGAGCGGCGTTTATGGCTCCCGCCTTGCCGATGGCAAAAGTCGCCACGGGAATGCCGCCGGGCATCTGCACCATCGAAAGCAGCGAATCCATGCCCTTGAGAGAGGCTGACTCCATCGGCACGCCGAGCACCGGCAACACGGTGAAAGAGGCTGCGACTCCCGCGAGGTGCGCAGCTCCGCCCGCTCCGGCGATGATTGCCTTGAGCCCGCGCGCCTCGGCGCTCTTGCAGTATTCCATCGCGAGATCCGGGGTGCGATGCGCGCTGATCACGCGCTTTTCATAGGTAATGCCCAGCGAGTCGAGGGTCTGCGCGACATGCTGCATCGTATCCCAGTCCGATGTGCTTCCCATGATGATGCCAACTAGTGGTAGGTTCGCCATGACACCTTGTCACTAGGAGGGATTCTCCGTATGCCGCAAATCCAAAGAGACAGCCTCCGACAGGTCTCCGCCATCCGCCCGGTTCGTCCGGAACCCAGGAGAGACATGACGCGCTGGCATTGACAGCGGCGAAAAACCAAGCCGTGTATCCTCAAACGCAACCATGAGATTTCGCTGGATGATGCGGCGGCTCAACCGCTGGGGAGTTTCCCGACACAAGCTCCGGGGCGGTTTTTTGCACTCGAAGCTCGGCGACCGCATGCTCGAGCGCGAATTATGGTTTCCCACCCGGGAAAGCCTCGCCCGGGCATGGCTGGTGGGCATGCCCGTGACCGTAATTCCGTTCCTCCCCCTCCAGTCCGTCATCGCCTGCGGTATCGGATTCCTGGTGCGGGCTAATCTTCCCGTCTGCCTGGCCATGCAATACCTGTCCAACCCCGCCACGGCCTTCATCCAGATCCCAGCCTGCTACTTCATGGGACGGCTTCTTCTCGGGGAGTCCATCAGCGTGACCCTCCATCAGATCGAAACTCACCCCGTTGAAGTGCTCTCTAGCAAGAGCCTGCTCGCCCTTTACCTGGGAGCCATCGTGATCGGTCCCATCCTCGGCATCCTGGGATACTCTCTCACACACCTGATCTGGCGCGAAAAACCCAAACCCGTCAGGCAGGCGACATCCTGACCCGGAGCGATCAGAACCCGAGCCTCCACGAGTCATGAGCCAAGGTGTGCGCAGCCATTGACAATCAGTGCGCAGCCAATTTGTGCCACTCCATGTTAAGCGTGGTAGAAGCCGACATTTGGTCGGTGCAGGACGCATGTACTCATCCACCACCAGATTTCATCTCCAACCAAAGGCGCAGTACCCATACTCGATCCATATACTTTTAAGTCGTGTTGCCAGAAGTGCTCTCTTGTTTACACTATTGTCCATCAAGGATTCCTAAATATCCCCTAAAGGCCGGCAGCCTTGATTGCGCGGACCTTTTGCTTTCTTACCTCCAGATAATATGAGCACTCACCTGTACCTTCAGTTAAATCCCGAGGCTCTCATCGCCTCTCATCTGTCGCCGGAAGAGTTCGGCGCATACTTGGCGGTCGGTACTCAGAAACACTCCAGCGGTCAGGCTATGTTTCTCGAGATCGATATGAATTTCAAAAGCGAAGCCCTTCCATTGAAGGACATCGCAGCCCGCTGCGTCACCCATCGCGATGGTTCACCTCGGAAATCCACCTATCTCGCCATCTATCGGGTACTTGAACACGTACCGGTCGCAGCCATCGGCAAGCTTTACCTCGCCACCAACGATGGCCGCATCCTCGCTCTGGCTTCCGCAACCCGTCCCCGCAATGCCGATCGCAGCTTCCACCTCTACCAGGAATTCTGCCCTGTTACGCCCCGCGTCGTGAGCACACTCGATCCGGCGGAATTCTGCTCCCAGTTGACCGATCCCTCACAGCCCGTGAGCGTGCCGAAGATCGCCTTCGCAGAGCTTACCCTGGGCTTGCTCGCCTCCAACGTGGATTCTGAGGACGTCGGCAACCTGCCCTACTCAGGACTCGCCCATCTGCGCGATTGCCTTCGCGAGTTGCAGCTCAAGCCCGGCAAGCCCACCAAGGTCGCCGTTCGCAACGTCACCGACGAACTCTTGTTCCGCACCATCCAGGGCGGTTTCTATATCGGTGCTGGCAACGATATGAAACACTACCCGCTTCCTCCTCTGGCCGAGTTGGAGACCACCCACCACGATTGGTGGCGTTCCGCTCAGAATACCTAAGACTTTCCGCCCCCCTGATTTTCTCAACCCGTGCAACCTATGTTAAACAAATTCCTTCATTGGGCGCGCCAACCGCGCACTAAAACAGGCTTTTTGGCGCTTGCCGCCACAGGCTTCCTGGCCGCGCTTTTCGCCGGTCCGCTCTTCGGAGCTGAAAGCGCACCGGAGACTGCGACAGGCGAGCATACCTTTGCGTTCTTCGCGCTCTTCAACGATCCGAAGTACACGCAGCTCGAGCTCGTTTCCTTAATGATCGTTCTCGCGGTCGCCATCGCAGGACTGCTCTACGCAGTCATGCTTGCGAAGCAGGTCAAAAAGGCCGACCAGGGCACGCCTCGGATGCAGGACATCGCCGCAGCGGTGCGCGAAGGCGCGGATGCCTACCTTGCCGCCCAGGGCCGCAAGATCTTCCCTCTCATCATCATCATCACGATCGTGCTATTCTTCACGACGCAGAGCCCTCTCCTGGCGTTCAAGTTCGGTCGCGCCGGAGCCTTCCTGGTCGGTGCAGTCTTCAGTTGGGCGGTCGGCTTCGTCGGTATGCGCCTGGCCACCACGGGCAATCTGCGCGTCGCAGCCGCCGCCACCCACTCCTACGGCGAGGCCATGCAGCTAGGCTACCGCACAGGCACTGTCACGGGCATGCTCACCGACGGCCTCGGCCTTCTGGGCGGCACCCTGATTTTCATCCTCTACGGCGAACAGGCCTATGAAGCCCTCCTCGGCTTCGGCTTCGGCGGCACCCTCCTGGCCCTCTTCATGCGTGTGGGCGGCGGCATCTACACCAAAGCGGCCGACGTCGGCGCCGACCTCGTCGGCAAGATCGAAAAGAACATCCCCGAGGATGATCCTCGCAACGCCGCCACCATCGCCGACAACGTCGGCGACAACGTGGGCGACTGCGCCGGTATGGCCGCCGACATTTTCGAGAGCTACGAAGTCACTATCGTGGCCGCTATGATTCTCGGTCTGGCCACCTTCGGGCACAAGGGCGTGATCTTCCCGCTTCTCGTGCGCGGCATCGGCGTGCTGGGTTCAATCATTTCCACCTACACCGTGAAGGCCGGCCCCAACGACACCTCCGACACCGCGCTCAAGAGCGTGCACCGGGGTTTCTGGATCGGCTCCATCATCTCCGTCGCCGGCTTCTTCGTGCTCGGGTACTCCTACCTGCGCTTCAACCCCGCAATCAGTCTGCTCAACACGGACAATCTGGACGTGGCGGCAAAGGCCAAGCTTCTGGCGGACTTCCCCAACACCGTTCCCGGCAATCTTCCCTCCTGGGCCAACTTCGGTATCGTCGGATTGGATATGCGCCCCGCCATCGCCTGCTTGATCGGCGTCGTTCTCGCCATCGCCCTCAATAAGGTGACGAGCTACTACACCCATACCACGCACGCTCCCGTCAAGAGCCTCTCCAAGGCCTGTCAGACCGGCCACGCCACCAACATCATCCAGGGTTTCGCGGTCGGCTATGAGAGCACCGTTGCCACCGTGCTGGTCATCGCGGTCTCCATCCTTCTCTCCTACCTGTGCTACATCGGCACTCCGCCGCTCTTCATCGCCTATGGCGTCGCAATGACCGGCATCGGCATGCTCACGCTCACCGGCAACACCATCTCGATGGACGTCTTCGGACCCGTGGCCGACAACGCCAACGGCATCGGTGAAATGGGTTACGACGCGCAGGCCATGGAGGCCAAGGAAAAGGGTTCCTACAAGCGCGCCCGCCAGATCCTGGCCGATCTCGACGCCGTGGGTAATACCACCAAGGCCGAGACCAAGGGCATCGCGATCGGCTCCGCCGTCATCGCCGCCGTCTCGCTCTTCGCCTCCTTCATCGCCGTCATCGCGGTGGGCAGCGAGGACAAGATCAGCCTCATGACCACCGAGCAGTATCTCGCCGAGGCCGGCAAGCTCACCGTCGCCCACCCGATGGTGTTCATCGGCTTCCTCATCGGCGGCGCCGTCCCCTTCCTCTTCAGCTCGATGCTCATTCGCGCCGTCGGCCGCGCCGCCTTC
>JBAZHQ010000036.1:0-20511 GCA_041652235.1 Opitutaceae bacterium
CAAAGGATGGTGCCGGGTCTCAATGCAAGCGCGACGGCCTGGTCTATGATCCCAGCCGATGTCACGCATACTGGGCACCCTGGGCCATGCACCAGGGCGATCTGCCTTGGGAGAAGCTCATCGATGCCGAATTTCACGATGGCATGGGTCTGCCCGCCGCAAATTTCCATCACCGTCCACGGACGAGTGACAACGGCGGCGATGGCTTCGGCCAACTTCTGAACCAGGGAAGCATCCCTGTATTCGTCCACGTATTTCATGCCGGAGGCAGGGCTTCAAGGTCGGCCAGCTCGCCCATTTCCCTTAGGTACTGGAAAGTCAGCGCAGCCTCCTGTTCATCGACAACGCTGAGGGCGACTCCCACATGGACGAGAACATAGTCGCCCGCTTTCGCCTCGGGAACACAGGCCAGGCTGATCTCCTTGATCACTCCCGAGAAGCTCACGCGGGCGCTGCGGAGCAACGGGTCTTCTCCCTGGATATCGAGCACTTTACCTGGAACGGCGAGGCACATGGATTGGTAATGTTTTCAACGATACGCAACGATGAGGAAGCCCGCAACGGCGAAAAAGCCAGATGCCGGATGTCGGAAATATTCAGTTGCCGACAGATGAATGCCGACAGCCGATAGCCCAGACCTTCCCAACGTCATGGATTCCCCACCGTCGTGATGTTCCAGAGCGCCGCCAGGGCCTGGCCTGCGGCGATGGAACCATCCCCCGGAGGAAGCTGGCGATGCGTGAGCACTTTGAAACCGTCCCTCTGCAATGCGGTCCGGGTGAGATCCAGAAGCAGGACGTTTTGGAAACAGCCTCCGCTTAAGGCAACCGTGCCGACCCCGGCCCGCCGGGCCACTTCGGCGATACTGCGCGCCAAACCCAGATGAAACGCAAAAGCCGCAGATGAAGACTCCGCCTTTGCTTCAAGCAGTTGCCAGAGCGCAGGCTCCCAATCGATCTCCCACACGGCACCCGCCTGGGATGCCCTCAAAATGAACGGCATGGGATCGTCATCCCTATTTGCCAGCGACGCGGCAGCCTCCACAGCAAGCGGCAATTGTCCCTCGAACGCATTCCGGCGCCCCAATCCGAGCAGGAAGCCTGCCGCGTCGAAGAGCCTCCCGGCGCTTGAACAGAGGGGGCTGTTGATGCCGCGCGCCAGCATCGCGGCCAGCGTGGCGAGCTCGTTGTCGGAAAAGCCGAAGGCTGCCGCGCGCTTCCCAAACTCCGAGGAAACGCACTCGTGCAGCAGGGCCAGCGCAAGACGGCGGGCGTCGCGCGCCGCCGCATCTCCGCCCGCAAGCCGGAAGCGGCGCAGATGGGCGAAGCGGCAAACCCTGCCTTTGTCGGCCAGAAGAAACTCGCCGCCCCACGCCGTGCCGTCCTCTCCATAACCGTTGCCATCCCAAACGACGCCGAGCACATCTTGCGCAGGCTGCTTGTTCTCCAGCAGGCAGGCCAGCAAGTGCGCCAGATGATGTTGCACCGCGATCACCGGCAGGCCGCTGCGCCCGGCATGGCGCGTGGAATTATAGTCGGGGTGCTTGTCGCAGGCGCTCCGTTCGATGCGCGAGCCGCACAACTGAGCCATCATCTCGATGCTGCGTTCATAGGCCTGCTGAGTGGCGGCATTGCCCAGATCGCCGATGTGGGGACTCAGCACGACGCGATTTCCTAGAGCGATTGCAACCGTGCTTTTCATCTGTGCTCCGGCGCACAGCAGGGAACCTTCGATCTCTCCGGGCAACGTGAAGGGCGACGGCGCATACCCGCGGGAGCGGCGCAACACGACGGGATCGCCTCCGGAATCCATCCGCAGCACGGAGTCATCGACAGGCCTGACGATGACGCGGTCATGGCAAAGGAACAAATCAGCGATGCCCTCCAGCCGCCGCAGGGCATCCGCCTCTTCGGTGCAGAGCGGTTCCTCGGACAGATTTGCGCTCGTCGCGATCAGAGGACGGTCCAAAGCGCGCATCAAGAGCACATGGAGAGGAGTGTAGGGCAGAATCGCCCCAAGCCAAGGATTGCCCGGTGCAATGGCCGCAGACAAGTTCCCGCCAGCCCGGCGCCTGACAAGCACTATGGGAGCGGAGGATGAGCGCAACAGGGCTTCCTCCGCAAGGGAAGCATCCGCGTGCTGACGGAGCGCCTCGACGTCCCTGAACATGACCGCAAACGGTTTCTCCTCCCGGTGCTTTCGCCGCCGCAGTTCAGAGACGGCAGCATCGTTCGTAGCGTCACAAAAGAGGTGAAAGCCCCCCACTCCCTTCACAGCGACGATGGAGCCGTTCGCAATCGAGCTGACCGCCCGGAGCAACGCGTCGTCTCTAGTGGCGAGCACAAGCCCCTTCGAATCAAATAGGGACAGGCTCGGTCCGCAGACAGCGCAGGCGTTGGGCTCCGCATGGTAGCGACGGCTCGACGGATCGCCATATTCCTTCCGGCAGGCGGGACACATGGGAAAGGCGCGCATCGTCGTGCGGCTCCGATCGTAGGGGAGGCTCTCGATGATGGCGTAGCGCGGGCCGCATTGCGTGCAATTGATGAAAGGATAGCCGCGCCTTCGGTCGCCCGCCGAAAGCAGTTCGCGCTGACAATCTGCGCAGATCGCCAGATCGGCCGGGATGGCGGTAGTTATCCCCACCGTAGAGAGATCGCTCTCGAAAATCTCAAAGCCGTCTCCGACTGGCGGAGTATCGGGAGCGCCCGCAATCTCCTCTACCCCGTCAATGAAGGACGCAGAAGGAGCGCCACGGGCCAGCTCCCGGGAGAATTCGTCGATCAAATCCGGGCTCGCCTTGATTCTCACGATCACGCCATCGGAGTCGTTGCGGACCCACCCCCGCACCCCCAGGCGTGTCGCGATCCTGAATACAAAGGGCCGGAAGCCCACGCCCTGGACTGTCCCGCGGATGCGCAGCAACGCCTCTCGGACAGATGCCGTCTCGGTTGTCTGCGTCATCCTAAGAAAAGCGGTTGAATGGCCACTACCGAGCGCACTGCGACATCACACAAAAGGCACGCCACGGCAGTGCGAGTGCCAAACCCATTCGACAAGCTCCCTCCTTCGTATGGCTTCGGCGGGCACGGCAGGGTCTGCGAGAGGCCAGATGCCAGATGCCGGAAGCCAGAAGGAAGCTTATCCGACAATTCGGCGATGCTTGCCGCAGGTCGCCTCATTGCGAAAAAGCTCAACGCAGATCGGATATCAGAGGGCAGAAATCGGCTCCAAGACCGACACCTGCCCCAATACCCCATGGCCCAATCCGCTTTGTCACGTATTACGTGACAAGTCCGCAAGCCGTCCTTCATCTCCGAAAAGTCCAAACTACATGTTTTGTCACGTAATACGTGACAAAGCGGATCGATTAATCTGCCCCGCCGCGCAAAACGGCCAGGATCGAACGCTGCAACAATCCTATTCATGATCTCTCAGCGCGTCGGCAACTGCGCCCGGAGTAGATCGTACCAGGCCCGCATCCCCTCCCCCGAGCGGGAGGACAACTCGAGGATGCGAGCCTGGGGAGCCACGCGCCGCAGATTCTCGAGGGCTGCTGCGCGATCGAAGCCGAGAACGCCCGTCAAATCGGTCTTGGTGAGGATCACGACCTGAGCCGATTTGAAGATCGGCGGATACTTTAGCGGTTTGTCTTCTCCCTCGGTCGTTGAGAGCAACACAACCCTCAGGGTTTCCCCGAGATCGAAGGAGGCGGGACAGACAAGGTTGCCGACATTTTCGATGAAAAGGACTTTGACGTCGTCCAGGCCGAGTGCCTCGACCCCCCGTGCGACCATCTCGGCATCGAGATGGCAGGCCATGCCCGTGGTGATCTGCGCGACCGGAACATGAGGCCGGTGGAGACGCTGGGCATCGCGGTCCGTTTCGAGGTCGCCGACAATCACCGCACATTTCACATCCGCGCCGAACTCGTCGAGCGTGCGTTCCAAAAGTGCGGTTTTCCCGGAGCCGGGCGACGAGACCAGATTGACCGCGAGCAGGCCGCGCCCGAGAAAGAAGCCGCGGTTCCGCTCTGCCAGGCGGTCGTTCTTGGCGAGCAGGGAAAGCCCCAGGTCGAGCTTGCGAGTTGCAGGTTCATGCTCATGCGGGTGATCACCCTCGGCATGGGAATGCACGGTGCCATCGGCGTGGGTGTGAACGTGGCCCGAGCCGCCATGATGAGGCAAAGAAAGGGCACCCGGCAGACGGGGATCTTGCCCGTCCAGGGATTGCACCTTGTAAGGTTCCGGCTGGCCGCATCCGCATTCAGTGCACATGGCTGAAGTCTTTCGCTAGGGTTGAGTGCATGTCAAAGGCACCCTTGCAGGTCCCGCAGGAAAGGTCGAGAACTGGCGTTTTGTGAAGGCATGATTCACACGGAGGCGCGGAGTGCGCGGAGAAATCCAAAGCTCCCCCCTCCGCGCTCTCCGCGCCTCCGCGTGATACACGAATTGTTTGTCTGTCTTCCGTGTGATCGGTGTGTTCCGTGGTTAAAAGGCTTGATCCGTCCACACGCCCGCCCTGCCTGCCCGGCATAATCCCGCGCCAGTTCCTGCGGAACGACTACGGGAGCCCGTCGAGCGGACTCCTCGCTTCATCGCTTCTTGGCATTCAGCTCCCGTCCACTCTGATGCAGTACAAGACCGATCACCCTGCCTGCCTCGTCTCGTTTGAAGCTCAACTGGGCATCCACAATCTTGTAGAAGAATTCGTCCTTCGCCGTGGCGAATACAGGGGCTCTCTCCTGGCCGGTAAGCTGAACTAGCAGCGATCCCTTCTCCTGGGTCACTGAGAACTCCAGGCCCGGCTGAGCGATGTAGGTGCCAGCATATTCGTTCAAGGTTTCCTCCGGAAGGGTTATTTCCTTCCGCTCGATGGGAGAAGGCAGGGGTTCGCGAACTCCACGCGGAGTCTGGCCGTTCTGATGAAGAACCACAGCAATCACCTTGCCTCGCTATTGCGTTCGAAGCTCAATTCCGCAGGCACGCCGATAATCGTGAACCGATCCGGCGCCAACTCGCGCATCATTAAGCGCGGCTGGCCAGTGGCCTGCACAAACAAGGCCCCGCCGGCCTCGGTGACATCGAGCCAGAACCCCTGCACGAGGGGATAACGGCCCACATAGTCAGCCGCACTTTTTACGGTCGTGACTATTGGCTTCGGCGGGGAAGCGCCAAGCAACTGAAACCCGAGGGCATCCGGACTCAGGGAGTGATTGGTCAAAATCGCCACACCCTGGCGCGTGGAGGGACAAAAGCCGATAAACGACGCATAGCCGCCGGTCATGCCGTTGTGCCAAACGACCGCACCTGCGCCTTCTCCTATGATGAACCAATTGAGCGCAACTTGCCCTGCAAATTCCGTCGTCGCACGCACGGGTTTGATCGACTCGACCATCGCAGCTTTCAAAGGCGTCTCCGTAAGCTGAAGATAGGCGCTCAGGAACTTGGCCATATCCCGCGAAGTCGAGCGCAAGGCTCCCGCAGGTGCCATCGCGGCAAAGGTCCAATTGCCGGTCCGCTCGCCATTGGCATGTCCGGGAGCAAGAGACGCCGAAGGCTTGCAGCCCGCCATGCCAACCTAGGTGGCGTCGAGTCGCAGGGGCTTGAGCACGTTCTTTCCCAGAGCGGCTTCGTAGGAAACGCCCAAAGCGGCTGCGAGCGATTCGCCAAGCACGCCCGCTCCAAAGTTCGAATACGCCGTCGCCGAGGCGGTGGGCGCGTCCACCCCGTCGTGCCGCAAGGCCTCGACAAGCAGTGCGCGAGTATAATTCGCATAGGGATCAAGAGCCGTGGCGCTAATCATGTTCGAAGGAAGGCGAGGTAGTCCCGAACTGTGCGTAGCGAGCGAGACAAGCGTGATCTTGGCCAGGGCCGCCTGCTGGGCGTCGTTGGCTGGGAGCAGGTATTTCGCCGCAGGGTCCCCGCGTTTCACCCGTCCCTGGAGCTCGCAGTCCGCGAGGAGCAGGCCGGTGAACACCTTTGATATGGAACCAATCTCGAACTGCGTATCCGGCGTGATCGGTCGCGGGTCCTTCGCGTCGAATTGACCGCTCTGGTAAAACTGGACTCCGTCGGCATCGACCCACGCAACCGCGATGCCGCCGGGATTCCCTTGGTTCCATCGTTGCAACTCTGCGGCGACATCGACCTTGGGAGATGCCTGGACAAGCGCAGCGAGCGCTGAGACTCCGAAGAATAGGCTGCATGCTAATTTCATAGGATAGCTGGGATATATCATTGAACTCACGTGTTTATGTCTCGATCCGAAGAAAGCGATCGCTGGAGCTCTTCGAGGTCGCGAAGCCGCGGCTCGATGTTTTTTCGCACGGCGCGGTGATTGAGCGCCCGGACGCCCCACCAAGATAGGCCGAAAACAACCAGGGTTTGCGCACCGGCGAATAACTTCACCTTCATGGGGATCGGGGCATTCGCAAGAATGGTGACAGAATAAATTCCCGCCGCCGCGGTGATTGGCGCGATGTACCATCTATCCACGCTCAAAAGCAGCCCCTGCTGATGCCTGAGCTCGGCGATGTCGGCATCGAGTTTGTCGATTAATGATGCATCAGCCGCCAGTTGCAGCACGTGCGCACGGACGCGCTCACGTATGAAGACCGCGATTACGAAAAAGATGAGAATGACGGATGCCGCGATCGGCCAGCCTCCGGGACCCATCTTCCAACCAGTCCATGCAAAAACAACGGCCACGAACACGCCTGCCAATATCTCAATCATGTCGCGCCAGAACAGTGTGCGCGCCATGCGCCGACGTTTCGTCTCAAAGCTGCGCTGCAACCCCTCGACGTCGATTTGAGGCAAGGGGGTTGGCGCCTGGCGTCGCCAGAGATTGGAAAGATCGTCAAAGTTCATCGATTACTCCTTTCATGAGTGAGGCGAGGCGCTTCCTGGCGCGTGTGAGGGCGACGCCAACGTGGTTTTCCGTGAGGCCTGTCACCTCTGCGATCTCACGGTAGGACATGCCATCGAGCAGCAGCAGGACGAGCGCCCTTTCCGTCGCGGGCATGGCATGGATGGCGGCGAAGAGCTCACCCATGAGTTCCTGCTCGCCGACTGTTTCGGCGGGCGAGGCCGTCCCGGCGCTAAGCTGGGCGAGATCCACCCCCGGCTCCATCTTTACTTCCCGGCGCTGGGCGCCTCGCCGCCACGCAAGCGCCGTGTTGAGGCAGACCCGATAGATCCAGGTCGATGGTTTGGCATGCCCTCCAAAGCGGGGAAGCGAAAGCCACAGTTGATAAAACATCTCCTGCTGAAGATCGGCCGCCTCGGCTTCGCCTTGGGCATAGGACCGCGCCACCTTCACAAAAATTCCCCTGTGCTCCTGCAACCAGACCTTAAACAGGGATTCTTGCGCAGCCGACAAGCTCATGTATCCTGATTAGTAGCCGCTCCCGCAGTTTCCTTACAACGGATTTGTGGACACATAGGAAGAGCGTAAAAGAGCATTTCTCAAACGGTATGAGTGCAATCGCCCCAATCCATTCTCACACGGAGGCGCGGAGTGCGCGAAGAAATCCAAAGCCCCCCCTCCGCGCTCTCCGCGCCTCCGCGTGAGACACGAATGTCAGTCTGTCTTCCGTGTGATCGGTGTGTTCCGTGGTTAAAAGGCTCGATCCGACATCCGACCGCCGACTTCCGAAATCCATTCACTGACGTGCACCACCCGAAATTTCAGCGTCTGAAACTGATAGCAGCCCCTCCCGACTCGTCTTACGCTCTTACACCACTTACGCTCTTACCCTCTTCCCTCCCATGTCCCTCTTCCGCACACAAACGCAACGCCTCTCGACCGTTCTCACCGACAACTGGCTCTTCACCAAGAGTGAAAAGCCCCTGTCATCCGCAACCGAGGGATGGCAGGACGTAAGCGTGCCTCACACTTGGAATGCCTTCGACGGCCAAAACGGCAAGGCAGCCGACCCTGAATATCCCGCCGGTTACTA
Source organism: Opitutaceae bacterium (assembly GCA_041652235.1). Lineage (GTDB taxonomy): Bacteria > Verrucomicrobiota > Verrucomicrobiia > Opitutales > Opitutaceae > MWDT01. The sequence continues at coordinate 7,964 of JBAZHQ010000036.1, forward strand.
CAGGGGACCAGCCTGGTACGTCCGCTCGCTTTCCATTCCCGCCGACTGGCGAGGCAAACGCGTCTTCCTGCGCTTCGAGGCCGCTTCCCTCGTGTGCGACGCCTATCTCAACGGTCGGCACTTGGGCCAGCATCGCGGCGGTTTCACAGCCTTCTGCTTCGAACTCACGGATCACCTCTCCCCTGAGGGGCGGAACGAGCTTCGCGTGCGGGTGGACAACTCGCCCTTCGAAGACATTATCCCGCTTTCCGGCGACTTCACCGTCGGCGGCGGCATCTATCGCCCGGTGCATCTCTTCGCCACCGACGCCTCGTGCATCACGCCGCTGGACTTCGGCGGTTCGGGGCTTTACCTGACCCAGAAGCAGGTGAGCGCAATCGGAGCGGACCTAGAGATCGAAGCCAAGATTTCCTCCACAATCGCCTCTTCGGGAAACTCAAGCCTGCGCATCGAGGTGCTCGATGCCGACGGCAGGATTCTGCAATCCGCGGTCACCGCCGTTGCCCTGGAAAAGGGCCGAACGGTTTCCGTCAAAACCAGCCTGCATCTCGACAGACCCCGTCTTTGGAACGGACGGAAGGACCCCTACCTGCACACCGTGCGCGCATCGCTCCTTCGCGACGGCTCAGCCATCGACACCGTCGAGCAACCGCTCGGCCTGCGCACGGTCTCCGCAGACGCTAAGCGGGGCTTCCTGCTGAACGGGCAGCCCTACGCCCTGCATGGAGTCAACCGCCATCAAGATCGCCGTGACAAAGGATGGGCGCTCTCCATGGAAGATCACGAGGAGGATTTCCGGATGATCATGGAGATCGGCGCCACGGCGTTGCGTCTCGCCCATTATCCGCAATGCGATGCTTTTCTGAGCCTCTGCGACCGCGGCGGTCTCGTACTGTGGGAGGAGATCCCTGTCATCGAACAAGTGCGCGGGACCGAGGCATTCAACCAGGTTACGATCCGCCAGATGCGCGAGATGATCCTCCAGGGCTACAATCATCCCTCGCTCGCCTTCTGGGGAATCTTCAACGAAGTGAACGCGTTCTGGGTCAAGGAGCCCGCCGGGCACATCGATCCCGAGCCGCTCCTGCAGAATTTGCGCGACCTTGCCCATGAGCTCGATCCCTCGCGCTCCGTCGTGGGTGCGGCATGCTCAACCGACAAGGCCGCCCATCACGCGCTTACCGACGCCATCGCCTTCAACAACTACCCGGGCTGGTACTGGGGAACCCCGGAACAGTTTTCCGAGGCCCTGATCAAGGCTTCCGACAACAATGCAGGCGGCGGCCATGTCGCTCTGAGCGAATACGGCGCCGGCGCCAACATCGCCCATCACGAGGAAGGCGAACTCAAGAAGCCTGAAACCGGCGGCCCCTGGCACCCCGAGGAATGGCAGGCCTGCCTGCACGAGACCGCCTGGTCCCTCGCCAAAAAACATGCCGATCGCCTCTGGGGAACCTTCGTCTGGGCCATGTTCGATTTCGCCAGCGATGCCCGCGACGAAGGCGGCAATCCCGGCGTCAACGACAAGGGCCTCGTCACCCAGGACCGCAAGATTCGCAAGGATGCCTTCTACGCCTACAAGGCCAACTGGAACGCCCAGCCCATGGTGCACATCGCCTCCCGGCGCATGACTCCGCGCAAGAACGCCGTCACCGAGGTCAAGGTTTACGCCAACACGCCTTCCGTTGAACTTTTCGTGAACGGCAAGTCCCTCGGCACCGCGATTCCCGACGACATCAAGATCGCCCGCTGGAAAAACGTCACGCTCCAGCCCGGCAACAACCGCATCGAAGCCATCTCCGGCCAGGGTTCCACCCTCGTCACCGACCGCTGCGACTGGCAGCTCAATGCAGCGGGCTAGGTAATTTCAATCCTCATTCCCGCAGACAATAGCCACAAAAAGGAACAAGAACTCACAATAAGAGATACTTGCGGAAATAGGTCCTCCTACAATTACAGTTAAGGAACGTTCGCGAAAGGGAGGAAGAGATGCTGTGGCGAGAGTGAAACAAAGCCGTAGTGTGCGTAGAAGGCTGCGACAACGGCATCCTTCGCATCCACGACAAGCGCGTATGAGCTAACCTCTTTCGCAACGCGTTTGCTGCGCTTTAGCGCATCCATGAGCAATACTTCGCCATAGCCTTTTTTCTGGTGCCCTATTGCAACGGCCAGCCGCCCCAACAGGGTTGCGGGAATGTCAGGGAATCTCGGTAATTTTTTGGCCGGAGATGGAGGCAGAGTTGCTTGTAAGGCCGCGAGATCCAGTGTGCAGGCGGACAAGGTGTAATATCCTATGATAGAGGCCGGGAGGGAGGAGCCTATTGCAGCAGCGATGTAAGTCGCGCTGATCCCTTGCCCGCCGTGGCGGCTCGCATGTTGTTTTAGATAGTCATCCAATGCGGGAACTCCGCAAGAGAAGGTCGAGCGATCATGCGCGCGAACATCCAACAGGCGGATGTCCAGCATTGCTGTGCTCATGCCCTGACGAGTTTCTTATGCGCTTGCATGGCTCGGAGCAATTTAGCGTTCGGCCGTGGCGGATTGAGCAGGGCCTCGACAAATACTTTGCCCTCGTCCTGGGTCAGACGAATGCGGGTGTGCCGTTCGACGACTTGTTCCGCGACCGGGCTCATGGTGGCGATGATGAAGTCTTTGACAGAGCTGTAACCAGAGAGAGAGGCAGCCTTTTCGATGAGAGCCTTAAAGTCAGATGTTACGCGCGCTTCGAGTCGTGCCTCCTCGCGGGTGGTTGGCAGTGCAATTGTGCTCATAACCATATGTACGGCACAAAGCCGTACAATGTTCAACCCTAAAATTTAGCCAAGGAGGTGTCTGACACGATCAGAGATTTGGGTCGCAAGCCCGTCCGACCGTTCGACTGACTTACCTTCTGACAGACATACCACTACTCTTGCATCTCCGATTGCCGCACACTGCTGAATTTTGTGTTGGAAATTGCCCGGGGAATCTGCACGTTTCCCCACTCTCAAGCGCCAGGGTAGCTCAGTGGTAGAGCAGAGGACTCATAACTCGTTTAGATCCAATTAGCTACAATCTCCCTGTGTATGCCTGAGTATTTATGACGTTAAATGTTAACGCCTTGTGTAGCGGTTATCTTCATCCTGAATCCCCCTGAAAACACCTAAATATTTGCATCGGGTGACAACAAGGGTGACAACCTTTGCGTCATCAGATTCTTAATACGAGAGACGCTAACCACCTCGACTAGGCGGTTTCCTTGCTCAAGACTCTCCAGGATTCTAGGAAAGCTGGCATCGATCCAAACTTTCAATGCCTCGTTGGTTGTGTTGCCAACGCGCAGCCAGACGATGATCGGCGCATCCGTAACGCGAACCGAGCGAGCAGCGAAATCTTCGTCCTTGGTGATGATGATGGCCCCGGTTCTCTGAGCCGTGGCCCAAACAACGGCATCGTCTGCATCCCGCAAACCCAAGTCTTGAAGGTGTGCGGCCTCATGGCCCGCTTCCTGAAGCCATCGCGCCAAAGCCGGTGGCAATTGGGCATCGATGAGAAATTTCATCGATTGGCAACCTGCAAGACGGCGTGATCGACCTGGGCGGCGGCGTATTCATGGCAAGCCTGAATGTCGTCGCGCTCAAGGTATGGGTAGCTCTCGAGTATCTGCGCCTCGGTGGCTCCGCTGGCGAGCATGTCCAAGACATCCTTAACGCGAATGCGCATGCCCCGGATGCACGGACGCCCTCCACACTGGTTCGGGTTAAACGTGATTCGGTGCATCTGGTTCATGGAAACACCTTACCCGAGTTGGGCGAACTGCGCAAGCGTGGGCAGCTCTGAACGGATTAGTTTGCTCGGGGTGAGTATTATCCCGTGAATCGACCCATGGCCCCCATCGATTCGGAAGCATCTACTCCACATCCGGTTCCGACTCATGCAAAATTGTTTTTCGAAAGAACAAGGGACCGGATGCCCATCATGGTTGCCGAGTTGATGTGGGCATCGGCGAAACTAAATGCCGACTTCATCGAGCCACCGTCATGGGTAATCAAGGCTATCGGGAAGGCAGCGCCTCCGGCAGTGGCAATGCAGCAACTTGTATCAAGCCTGCTTTCCGGCTCTCTACCTCTTGTCGAAGCGGGCAAAATAGCAGGGAGATTGGAGGTTCAGAGTGCGTTCCTCACTGCACCCGGCCCCGAGATAGAAAAAGCAGAAATCGCGGTGCCGGGTTTGGCCGAGTGCCGAGAGCGTGTCGTCCATGCTGCTGGTGTGGCGTTTCAATCAATCGAAATAGGCAACAAAGCCGAAGTCGCCCCTCTCTCAGCGCAACAAACTGGTGAATTGCTCAAAGGCCAAGGGCTGGGAGCATCAGAGGCATTAAGCGAATTGAAAGATGAGGACACGCTCACACAAGAAATCTGCGGCATCCTTTGGCTATTCTGGAAGGAAGTCGGAACCGCTTCGAATCGCCGTCAACTGCACCGCTGGCTGGCCGAAACATTCAAGGTGAATTGCAGCTTCAAGCTCGTTGAGAAGATTTGTGACGGAATCGGGTACCGCCCTGCGAAACAAGGAAGGCCGATGAAAAAGCCTACTGCTTCCAGGAAACGAGTAGGTATTAAGAAAACGGTGACGGCGTTACAGTCGGGGCATGATCAATCCCGACCATCCAAGAAACACACAGGGCAAGCTAGCCCTCACAAGAGAAGAAGCCGCTGACGCCCTCGGGGTCAGTGCCATAACGGTGGACAGGCTCGCCAAGCGTGGGCTGATACATCCATCACGGGCCACACGCCGACCACTTTATCCCATCTGGGAAATCGAGCGTTTCCTGCGGGATACCTCGGAGGTGATCGCCCTATGAACACGCCTGGCGTGGGGGCTGGGGTTGAAGCAACCCCAGATAGGTGCGGAGCACCGTGGCAAAGCCCCGATCAGTTCGGGGCGCGGAGCTCCGGCGACTCAAAAGAGAAAGAGTCCACAAAACCAAACAGCCCCATCAAAGAAGACAAAATCATCCTTCGACCCTACAACCCGATATCTTGGTTTCATCCCAGAGGAATCCATCGAGTGATCGCCCGATTGCTTCCCAGACTACCAGACGTATCGGGAAAGCTCTTTCTTACTTTCACGGTTAATCCGCTGCTCTACGCCAATCCCTCGGCAGCTTTCGAGCATTCAAGGCAGAAGCTAAGGCGCGTATTCTATGCCCTGCGACATGGAGTCGAATGGGAGGGCAAGCGTTACGTGCTGAAAGAGCCCTATGCGGTGAAGGTGGAGTTCTGCGAAAGCGAGTGGGCGCATTTTCACGCTATCTTTCTCACTAGGCGCTTTCTACCTGGTGCACTGCTCACCGAACTCTGGGGCCTGGGCCGCCCGAACGTCGCCAGGATCAGCAACGAGAAATTCCATTACCTGCTGAAGTACGTCACCAAAGGCGGCGGTTTGCCGAATTGGGTGAAGAGCCGAAAACGTCTCCGAGTGTTTCAGGCCTCGCGCGGCTTTCTGCTGACTGAGCCCAAGAAGAAACCAGAGACGAAGCGCACCAAGAAGAAGCGGCGGCCATCGGACACCCTTGGCGAACGGATCGAGCGCCAGAGCAAGATAGCGCTGATCCAGGACGGTGCTCACTTCGCACAGCTACAGCTTTCAGAGCCCTTCGACGAACTCCATGGGCGAAACATTTTAGGCGCAGCGGAGGCAGGTCGTTACCTCGGCCAAGCGTATTATGAAATCAACGACACTGAGGATTTATCCAAATGGACAAACCAAATACACTGAACTCAACCCCTAACACGACGGTCGCCAACGGTATCTTTATCCGCGGCATCGTTGTCTCAAATCGCGCCAAGACCTTCGCTCGAAAGGACGGCTCTGGCATATCGGTCGTGGTAGAGCACGAAATCGCACTGCAACCCGGTGTCGTCATCTGGACCCGTTACCTGGACCCGAAGATCGACCTGGGCTTGAAACTGGATGGGGACAAGGTTCTGGAGTACCCGAAACTGAAGGAGTTCCAAACCGTGAACCTAAAGGCCCAGCGAATCCGTACTGACGAGCACACCGGGCAAGTGATCATCAAACAGGGCGAGCTGATTGACTGAGCAAAAGAAAAGGGGAAGCGGGCGGGATGACGCGCGGAGCGCGTCGCCCGCCCCTTTCCTTGTTTATATGGTTAATAACTGTCCTCCCCGCTTTCTTGTGTAATGTTTTCTCTTGATGCACTGCGCAACCGTTGCTATTGTCTCTCATTAGCCTTTCACACACTGCGCCCTTCACTGTTAATGACAGTTCTATAAAAAAAGTGTCTCGGTTGCTTTAATACTTTTATACCTCGCGTTCTATGGGACTATTATCAAAGTTCAAAGCAAGTCAGGAACTTGTGAGATTCGAAAGACATGAGTTCTTGCCTCTTCTCAATTATAGAATTAGGAATTTCGATTCAGAAGAGCACTACGTGCGCTATTCTTCTTTGTGGAAGCAAATCCTGACGACTCACGGACAACCGAATCTCGCAGAGCATGGAGCAGACACACTTGTAAAGTATTTTGCAATTTTAGAACCAAATGCGAGTGCACAACTATTGTGCTATACTTTGGCTGCATACATAATTCCGGGATTTAACGAGTTGCCTGCCTATCGGTTCTTAACTGATGCTATGGAGGCGTTTTGGAAAACAGAACTTAGTGATCAGGGCGTCGACTTTGATTCAAGGTTGAGACTCTCGAATCCTAAGTCAGCAGAGGCCTTTGTAATAAAGCATGGATATACGGCTTTTAACCCTAAGCTAAGGCAGGAAGTTATGGGTTTAGCTGCAAAATTAAGCAGTTTATAATGACTATTCTAATGATATAGGACATTGCAATGAACGATACCGTCATAGGTGCTTACATGTATAAAGACCCAACTTCTGGCCGCTGGTTATTTAATGGCTTAATGTCCCTAGGAAACAAATCAAGTGGATCTGTTGTACTATACTGTAATATTCCGGCTTTGGCCTCCGGGAACGATTTTGGCTTAGTTAACGAAGTTGGTTCTATAGGGAAAGACCTAGGCCACCGTTTTAATGCAAAATGGATCAAGCGCGGGTTTTTTCATACAAAAGTATTACTCAGAGATACGCTAACGCAGAATATTTTGGAGGCTGAATTTGCGAATCGAATTGGAGATATAATAAGAGATTTCCATTCAATGGAGATTTCTAACAAATCTGATTAATCGATTGATCTGCTCATATCTACGCGACTCAAATGATGATTAGTGAATCCCGTTTGTATGCCATACCCAAAGCCATCGACTATGGAAATGATGGAACTATATTCCGCGCCATGCATTAATCTATATTCGGGGGAATGAGCGTTATAAATTAGCAAAAACATGTGTTTATTAAATACAGTAATGCAATTAGTTGAAAGTCTTGTTATCCCATGTATCGTTGGAATATTTACAGGTGTCATATCTGGTTATTTAACCAGCTATGCAGTAGGTCGTCATTTTGAGTTTAAAACCTACGTCTTGAGGGCTACCTACTGCCTAAGACATTATCCTAATAATGCGCAGGAGTGCATAGGGGAGCTGACGTTATGCATGCACCAGCTAACCAGTCAGGGATTCTACAGTGCGATAGATCCAATAAACATCATAATCGACTGGGCCGAAGAACACAAAACAGATAGTCCCGAACTCGAACCGGAAGGGAAGCGAGAAACCTACATGCCTATGCTCGAAAAATTAAGGCCGACATGCTGTGAATGCCTCCCTACCTGGAAGAGGAAGGAGATTCGTTTAGAATAACCGCGATAAAGTGATTTCAAAATTGTACACGCAACGCCGCAGAGTCACTATGGCCAACTCTCAAATGGCCATAAACTCGCATTGCAAGTGCGCCGCCATCTTTGTGTCCGAGCCACCGACTAACAGTTGGAATATCCACTCCTGACTCGATACAGCTTGTAGCGAAGAAATGACGAAAATCATGGTGCGTGAACTTTGGGAAACCAAGGCGCCGGCAAGCGGTTTCTAGGCATTTCTTGGCACTGTCGTGAGGGCTGACGCGGTCAGAACTCTTTGGACTGTGCTTTTCCTTTAGGCGGTTAAGGAGCTGGCGCAGGGCGCTGTTCAAAGGGACGCTACGGACTTCATAGTTCTTGGTTCTAGTCTCGCCGCCAGTCACCGTCAGCGTGCCCTTCTCAAAATCCACATCCGCCCAGGTGAGCGCTGCAGCTTCGGCAATGCGGCAACCGGAATAGGCCAAGAGCTCAACTAGGTCAGCCCCGGGCTTCGCTTTCTCCTGGCTGTCGGCGCGGCCATCGGAATGGCGGATGGCTTCGAGGAGCTGGCGGAACTGCTCGCGAGTGGGGACGATGATTTGAGCCTGGACGATGCGCTTGCGCTTTATGTCCTTAGCGGGGTTCGAGAGCATGAGTCCCAGGGAAACGGCATAATCGAGGATGGTGCGCATGGCGTTCAACTCATGAGCCATCGTCTGAGCTGCGATTTTAGTCCCTCGCTCGATCAGCCATCGCTCGCAGTGCTCGCGCTGTACGTTGCGGATGGATACCTCTGAGAAAAAAGGAGTGAGATTCTTGATGCAGGTTTCCCGGCGGGTGATGCTGCTGGCCTTGAGCGTGTGGGAGGTAACGGCCATCCAGCGCTTGGCAACCTCGGGGAAGCTCAGGCGGGCTTCATCGCTGATCTTCAAGTTTCCCACTTCCTTGCGCAAATCGGCCAGACGGCGCTCTGCCAGCTTCCGATCTTTCGTTTTCAAAGATCGACGAAATTGCTTGTCACCGCGTTTGAGCAAAGCGTAATACCCCCCGCTCGTCTCTAATCGATAGAGGTTTTCGCCTACTCGGTGAAACACCACCTTTCGAGTCTCCTGAGTCTCTCCAGAGGCTTTGGTTTCCATACTCAAAAGCATAGGGTGACAACTCCGGGTGACAAAACTAATATTGACGGAGAAGAGAGATTGTTGTAAGTTATTTTTAGTTAAAGGCTTTCGCCAGGGTAGCTCAGTGGTAGAGCAGAGGACTCATAAGCCTTTGGTCGCGGGTTCAATCCCCGCCCCTGGCACCAGTCTTCGCCGGCTGAAAAGCAAAGGCGAAGGCCCGTCTCTGCCCAAGCGCTACGCCGAGGCAAGCTGCCGCGGCGTAGCAAAGCGAAGCCAGGCTCCATCTCAAGCTACGACTCGGCAAGCCACCTTTTCGAATCGAAAAGGTGCCACGCCGTAGCCCCGTAGGGCGAAGGCGGGCAAAAGACCAGAGGCCAGATGCCAGAAGTTAGAGGCCAGATCGAACAATCCGGAGCCTAAGCCGGGATCATTCAGTTGTAGGAGACTGTTTACAGGCGATTGTCCGTTGACAAACGCCGCTCATCGCCTGCAAGCAGGCTCCTACGTCGAACCACCAAACGGGCCTCAAGCTATACGAATGAACCATGGGTTTGTCTGCCTGAGTCCGCCTAAGGCTTCCCAGGAGTTCATGACGTCGTTTCGAACTGGCCTGAGCGAAGGTTTTTCCTGTTGCCAGACTGTTCGCGTCGGGCCTGATTCGCTCACGAAACGAACGAATATGAAACTACTCACCTTGCTATTGCTTTGCAGCAGTCTGTTCGCGTTTGCGAACACACAGGAATCCGCCTTTGCCCTGCGTGACGGCGATCGCGTCGTGTTCTACGGCGACAGCATCACCTCGGACGGCGGCTATGCCCGTTTTGTCGAGGCCTACACCCGAAGTCATTACCCCCAATGGAATCTGCGCTTCTACAATGCCGGTGTCGGTGGCGATAAGGTCAGCGGCGGCTGGGCCGGAAATATCGGCGTGCGACTTGAGCGAGACGTGATCCGCCTCAAACCGACGGTTGTGACCATCATGCTCGGGATGAACGACGGCGGCTATAAAAAATTCGATCCCGCCACTCTGGCCACGTACGCCGAGGGCTATCGCGCCTTGGTCGCAAAACTGAAAGAGGCGCTGCCGGGCGTCCGGCTTTATTTTATCCGTTCGACGCCCTTTGACGACATTGCCCGCGCGCCAAACTTCGATCCGGGATATAATGAGGCACTCCGGCAACTGAGCGATTTTGTTTCTGCGTTTGGCAAGGAGCAGCAGGTGCCTGTGGTGGATTTCGGCAGCAGCCTTGAGAACGGCATCAGGGCCGTCTGTCAGGAAAACAAGGAACTCGCGAAGCAAGTCATATCGGATCGTGTCCATCCCGGTACTGCCGGACATTTCCTGATGGGCGCCACTTTGCTGCGGGCCTGGAATGCGCCGGCGCTGGTCGCCCGTGTCGCAATTGACGCGAAGTCCAAGACTGTGACTGCGGCGGAGAACACCGTTGTCAGCGCGCTCTCCGTCGAGGGCGGCAAAGTCACGTGGACCGAACTCGACCGCTCGCTGCCGCTGCCGGTGAATTTCGGGGAAAATGCGAACACCCAGCTAGCCCATATGGCGAAAGCGGACCTGGAGTCCCTCAGCGTGGAGCCTTTGGTCATCACAGGACTGAAATCCGGCCGCTATGAACTTCGGATCGATGACACAAGCGTAGGCACCTTCACGGACGCCGAACTGGCAAAGGGAGTTAACCTGGGGGTGTGCGATACACCCATGCTCTGGCAAGCCTTGAGGGTGACCTGGGGCACCGATGGCGGACATGCGCTGCATCGGATATGGCGCGAATTGATGGCCGCGTCCGCGGAGAATCCCGATTATGCCACCGCGGCAAAGATCATTTGGGCGCGCGATGAGGCCGCACAGTCCACCCGCTCCCAACAGGCGCTGCCGAAGACGCGCCAATACTCGGTCACGCCCGTCCCCTAATCACCATCCGGTCCGCGGCGGAGCCGCGAAGATAGAGGCCGGAAGTCAGAGGCCAGAGACCAGAAGTCAGATGTCGGAGGTCGGTTCGACAAGCTCCCGCCTTCGTATGGCTACGGCGGGCACAGCAGAGCAGGCGGCACTGATTTCAGTGCCGCATCAAAACTCGACTTCCGATCTCCTTGCTGGCTTCCGGCCTCCGGCCTCCGGCTTCTGGCTTCTGGCTTCTGGCTTCTTTGCATGCGGCTCCGCCGCATCCAGTCTAGCGGCGAAGCGCGATTTCCAGCAGCTCGTCGATGCTGGTGTCGGCGACGCACTGATAGCGATCGCTGGCGCCATAGTAGAGCTTAATGGAGCCGTCCGGCTCGACGACATGGGAGGAGGCGAAGACGCAGTTGGGCGTGTGGCCGCTGTTCTCGAAACTCATCTCCGGGGTCAGGATGCACTCGTCACCCACGCGGATCAGTTCGGAGGGATCTTCCAGCTTCGAAAGCGCGACGCCTGCGTGGTAGAGATACTCGTAGTCGCAGACCACGGATACCGCATGGAAGATGATCAGCCAACCCTTCTTGGTCTTGATCGGAGTTCCGCAGGGGCCGATCTTGCCCCAACCGAAAGAGCAGCTCTCCTTGCTCATGAGCAGGCGCTGGTTGCCCCAGAACTTGAGATCGTGGGACTGCGTCACCCAGATCTCGCCCAGGGCGTTGGGACGCTCAAGGGCGGTGTAGAGCCCGTTTACCTTCTCGGGGAAGAGCACGGTGTTGCGGAAGCCGGTACCGGTGATGAAGCCTTCCCATTTGAAGTTGCGCATATCCTTCGATGTCATGTGGCCCATGCGGGCGTCGGACCCGTGGCAGCAAAAGGTCATGTGGTAGGTGTCGCCGACCTTCGTGATGCGGGGATCGTATTGAACGCGCGCATACTTGCGGTATTCGGGATCCTTCGGCATCTCGATGATCTCTCCGATCTTCCAGCTATCGTAGCCGTTTGGCGATTCGGCCAGGCAGAAAAAGTTGTAGAAATTATAGCCTTCGCAGCGAAGGACCATCACGTACCGGTCCTCGTGCTTCACGACAGAGCTGTTGAAGATGCCGCGGCAGGAGAAAGGCACCATGTCGGCTGTCACGATGGGGTTCTTCGCATAGCGGCGCACGGGGCGCCACTTGGCGTAAACTCGCTTCTCAGGGAACTTGGCAGTGGGAATTTTGGCCATAATGGGTGGGAATGAAGAGGCGAAATCAAATCGCCGCGAATTGCGCCCGTCAAGTTCCGCAAGGGCAGCTCTAATGTATGAGCAATGAGGGCAGACCGGCCTTGGGCCCCTCCTTCTAGCTCCGCCTTCCAAACCAGCCGAACGCGATTCCCGAGGCTAATCCCATGAGGTGGGCCGTCAGGTCGGTGTGCAGCCCGCCGCTGCCGAACAGCGCGAGCAGACCGAGGCTCGCGGCCAGAGGCACCATCACTTGCCTCCACAGGCGGGACTTTTGCCCGGCTACCACCTGGCGGATCGCGGCGCCCGTGAGCAGGCCGAGTCCGGCGAAGACGGCCGTGGAAGCGCCGAGGGAACGATACGGTTGGGAATAACTGGCGGCGGCGGCGGCAAAATTGGCGAGGATGGAGGCGAGGGCGATCAGCAGCCATCCCCTCCCCCGTCCGAAAATGGGCAGCACGGTGGCGAAGACGAAAACCCCCGCCACGATATTGCCGCAGAGATGAGCGCCGTCGGCGTGCAGGAAAAGCGCGGTGAGTGGACGC
>JBAZHQ010000037.1:0-20484 GCA_041652235.1 Opitutaceae bacterium
CAGTCCAGGCCGCGGCTTGCGCCCGCGTCCTTCCGCCACCTCCCACAAACTTTCCGGCCCGCCAGCGACGAAGCGCCGTCGCCACAGTCGGCAGGTGTGCCGGTTGACCTGCTGCGGCGTGCCGTGCGCACGGAGCCAAGTTTCCAAGACGGCCTTTTGTTCTGCGGTTAGCGGCATTACCAGCGGAGGTCTGCTCATGCAGCCAAGCTGACACATGAAATTATTAAGTCTAGCTATTACTGCATCACTACACTAGTTTGTCACGGTCGTAGCCCGCAGGCTTGCCGTGCTTCAACAAAAGCGCCCAACCGAGTGTCCCGCCAAGGGGGAGTGCTGCGCCGCCACCCGCTAGCGGGTAGCTCACGTGCAGCACCAAGCCGAGCACCGCAAACACGCCCACCGCCGCCACAACCGCGATCACCAACGGGAGATACAGGTTACCGTCGAGTCCGAAGGCTCGCCCGGCGGAATCGTCGCCCGCGTTGGTGCACGAGGGACGTGCCGAAACCGTCTTTCACCGATTGAAGCTGGGCGAGAACGGCGCTCTTCGGAAGGAGCGAGAGCAACGCCGGACGAGAGATAGGGAGGGAGTAAACCGTCATTACCCATACACCCATACTGTTTTTGGCGCTTGTCAAAACTATTCGTATGGGTTTATGGTTTTGGCATGAACTCCGACGCCGCTCCGGTCAAAGTGAGCTTCTCTTTTTATCCCTCCGATATGCAGGCCCTCAATGAACGCATGGTCGCTCTGCGTCGCGCGGGGTTGCCTGTGCGCGGCGGCACGGTCCTGCGGGCGGTGATCCATCTTACGTCGCCGATGGAGATGTTCGCCCATTCCGTGCTGCTGGCGGGAGCCTATGATCAAAAGGACGGTCCGCGCGAGGCCGACAATATCACCGGCCATCCGACCGTCGATCTGCCCAGGGAGCACGTGAAGAAACTCGATGACGTAGTGACCGAATTGGCCGAGAAGGGTGTGACCGCCAACCGGGCGTTTGTCGTGCGGGCGATTCTCCGGGCCGCGCGCGACGGAACCGCGCTTGCGTCCGCCGTGAAGAAATTCCTGACAGATTTTCCCGCGAGATCACGCGGCCGAGCCGCGTTGAAGGCGAAGAAAAATGGCCGACGCTGACTCCCTCAAGAAACTGCGGGGGCTCGAAGCGCATCTGCGCTCGCAGGTCCGCGGGCAGGACCATCTCCTTCCGCGCGTTGCAGCCGCGCTTGTGCGCGGGGAAATGGGTCTCGCCTCTCCCGCCCGGCCGCGCGGCTCGTTCCTCTTCGTCGGCCCCACCGGCACGGGCAAGACGGAACTGGCCCTGTGTTTCAGCGACTACCTGTTTGGCTCGGGCCATGTCCACCGCTTCGATCTGTCGGAGTATCAGAATCAGTCGTCGGTCGAGAAATTGATCGGCGCGGACCACACGGACGCGGGGCTGCTCGGCCGGGCGCTCGCCGGGGCGGAGCGCGGCACGCTGCTCTTCGATGAAATGGAAAAAGCGCATCCGCTCGTGCTCGATCTGTTTTTGCAGATGCTCGATGCCGCACGGATCACGTTCGCGACCGGCGAAGCGAAATCGCTCTCCGACTACTACCTCGTCTTCACGTCCAACGTCGGGTCGGCTGAGGCTATCCGGATGGAGAGATCGAGCTTCACGAGCATAGAGACGGCGGTGTTGCGGCGGGTGTCGCAGGGTTTGCGGCCGGAATTAGTCGGACGGATTGACGAGAAGCTGGTGTTCGGGCGGCTCACTCCGGACGTGCAGCGCGAAATTTGCGCGTTAATGGTCGCACGGGAGGTCGCGCGCCTGCGCGGGTGCGGCTTCGACTTGGACGTGACCCGCGAGGCGGTGGAATTTCTCCTGCGCGAAGGTTTCGATTCCCGTCTTGGTGCCCGGCCGTTGCGCCGTGTCGTCGAAAGCCATTTACAGGACGCGGTGGTGCGCGATTTGTTTGAGACCGGGGGAGGTCGCGGCAAGGTCGCCTTCGATTCATCGACGCGACGGCTGGTGATTCACACATGAGGGTCGCGCGAGAGGTGAAACTGGTCTTGCTCGCATACGGTGGCGGCATGGCTGCACTGCGTTCTGCATAGGATTTGCGGACTTACTGCCGCCTTCAATCTTGCGTGGGCCAGCCATTAAAAAGGCCCACCCTTGCGAGGTGAGCCGATGACGCAATAAGGCATGCCCCGTTCCGGACAAATCGGTGCATCGGGCCGGGGGGGCCGGGAGGGGGCCGTGGGCGCCAAAATCGATCGGGCACCGGTCGGCGCTGCGACCATCCCTCAGCCGGACCTGTGTGTAGCGACGCACAGTTTGACGGCGCCTTGTTCCCAAAGCTGAAGCGCTGACTATTCGTTGGCCACGATGTTGAACGTGGATTTGCAGCGTGGGTAATTCTCGCAGCCCCAGAAAGATTGTCCTTGGTTTGGTCCTTTCGACGCGGTGCGTCGCACCATTTTGATCCCGCAGCGCGGACATGTCGGTGTGGTATAGTCTCCGGCCGCCGCCATCGTCAGCAATCGCTCGCAGCCCCCAGCTGGAAGCTGATTGATCCGGGCCAGAAATTCGCGGCCGTCGACGAGATCGAGGTTTTTGCCTACAGCGAATTTTAGCGCTTCATTAGTAAATTCGTTGGTCGTGAAGAACGCTCCGTTGGCCACGCCGTCGGCCGCCATCACGCCGAACAATTCTCGCACGGGCTTAACCCCCACCTTGTAGCTGTTCCAGGCCTTGCACTGGACCGCCATGATCGGCTTCGATTGGTCGGATTGAAAAAGCAGCACGTCAACGCCACCGTCAGGACCAATTCGAGTCGTCTTTGCCTCGTATCCCAACTCATGTGCGTAGGCGGCGACCAATTCCTCAAATCGCTTCCATTCTATTGCGCGCAGAAATTCTAGCGCCCAAACTGGCTTCGACGGAGGCTGCGGGGGCTCGGACGCTTTTGTTCTCTCAGTCCCGAGGGGAATGACGGGGGGAGGCTGTCCGCATGATAATGGCTGGGGATTCAAGCACTCGTTACTTGCACTTGTGTTCCTGTAGAGCCGCCAAATGGCGAAGCCAACAAAACCGATTGCTGCGACCACCAAAGCAGCGACGGCAAGAGCAAAGAAGGCACCCATCAACTGCTTGAACCCCGGAACCATCAGAATCCCGAGCACCAACAGGCCCGCTAAGGGCGGCAAGAGGTCCAAAACGTCATAGGGGGCGCGTCGTTTGCGGCGGTATCGAGTCATGAGTGGACGACTTTGCGCTTGGACCGTGTTCTGGGCTTTGGCGTGAAAGCTACACAGTGCAGAAGGCCGATACTCACTCAAGATTTTGCGGATTGACGGAGTGAGCGTGCTTATTACCGCTGCGCGATAGGCTCAGATCGGGGCATGCTCCGGCGGATAACTGGACTGAAACACTATCGATCTGACCTTTTCTTAGGCCCTCTCATTCATCGACCAGCTGACGCCGAAATTGGGCGAGTGAGTTATGCAGGGCCGCGATTCCGGCTTCATTGGTCATTACGACATTGCGGTCATACATATTGTAGCGCTGAGCGGGTACGGTCTGGCTGACAATCCAGCCGGCAGACACGAACGAGTCGTGGCGCGGCCCACCGACTTTTCCCTTGGGAAGCTCAGCCACCTCGAAATGGCCCTCAAGCAATGACAGCAACTCGCCGAAATCCTTGGCCCGGAGGACCGCGCGAATTAGGTCTCCGCGGCTTGCCTCCAAGTGGCCGAAAATTTGATTTACGTTCCTGTTCTCCTGGCGTTCGAGCAAGCGGGCAAAACGTTCCTCGTAGGTTTCTTCCGGTGCTGCCTCGGAGGTGGCCTCCCGGATGAGCATGTATCCGGACGGCGTTTGTTCACGTCGACGGAATCTGAAGGGTGCTTCGAGCCGAAACGAAGGCGTGATGCCATAACGATCGCGATATACGTCCAACGCCGGCCGTGCGGCGTTCTGATAGAGCCCGAGCAAGTTGTATCCGATCCACTGCACCGATGAGCGAAACGCAAATTCAAACGCGGCGTGGCCATGTTGTTCGCACAAGGTGTCAAACTCGGCGCGGAGTTTGGCGCCGTCAATGGCGTCGGGCGTGCCAACGCTATTCAGCCAAAGTTCGACTACGCGGCGAGGCGTGAGCTTTACCGCCCCGGGGAAATCCTGCCGATCGAGTGTCCATTGGACTTGATTGCCTGCGTCTTTGGTCACAAGCACGAGAGTTGTCGGCAAGCCGCTCTCGCCGAGAATTCTCGAAGCCGTTTCCCAGTGGGCGGGGTCATTCTTTGACCACATGCGCTGAAACGGAATGAGGGCCGACCGAAACTCAAAACGGTCGCCGAGAAAATAGGTGGCGCGCGCACATTTTTCGTCGCCCTGGAAGTTCACGAACTTGTCTTGGATGGAAAAAAATGGCTCTCGGGCGGCGTCGTCGGCAACCTCGACGAATGCGGCCACACGGTCGACCTGTTCTTGGGTGACGGTTGGCATTGGGATCACTCCTCGATTAGTTCGCGCCGGAAGGCGGCAAGGACAGTGTCCAACGCGGTTTCTACCAGCGGGTGTATTTCGACTACGTTATCGAGATAGACGTTGACGCGTCGGCCAGTGATCTCGGCCGACGCCCACAGGCCTGGCGTGGCCACGAACTCCGCCGAAGCCATTGGTTTGATCCTCAATTCGCCCTCAAGGAGATTCAGCAGGCTGCGGAATGAATCGGCGCGAATCACCGCGCGCAGGAGTTGAGCTTGCGTCACATCTAGGTGGCCGAAGACAAATTTTAGGTTTTCATGAGCACGGCGCTCGATCATCCGGGCGAACCGTTCTTGCATGGTTTCCTCCGTAAAGAATTCGGACGAGCCCTCGCGGATGATGACGTGTCCGTCCGGCGTGCGTTCGCGCCGCCGGATGCCAAAGGCCGCACCGATTTTGAACGATGGCTCAAGCCCGTACGCGGTCTGAAAATGAGCCAGTGCCGGTTTGGCGGACAGGCGGGATATATTCATGAAATGGATGCCGAGCCATTTCACGCTGTCCCGGAACGCATATTCATAGGCCGCCTGCCCGTAGGTTTTTACGGCCGCGTCGAAATCGGCCCGGCGGGTTTTAGCTTTCTTCTTTCCGTCCAAACCACTGTGGGCAAATACCGTGTTGAGCCATAGGTCGATGACCGTCTTGGCCGATTGTTTGGTCGGACATGCGTCCCGGACACAGAGTTCGACGATCTGTTTCGCCTCTTGTTCGGCGAAGTCGGAGATGCCAGCCGGGAGTCCCGTCTTTCCTAAAATTGTAACCACAGTTGACCAGTAAGACGCCTCCGTAGGCATCCAGAGGCGCCGAAACGAAATCAGGGCGGAGCGGAAATGGAAGCGGTCGCCCATCGTGTAGATGTAAGCATTGGCCGTCTGCCCTGTCTGGAAGCAGAGCTTTTCATCCTTTCCGTAGAACGGTTCGCGCGCAAGTTCGTCGCACGCTTCGACAAATGAAGCAATGCAGTCGACTTTGTGTGGTGTCGGCATGGCTAATTCCAATACACTACTGGCTGATCCCGACGAGCCAGAATCGCGGTGATAGCACCGTGGTGCAGTCTCAGCTGAGAATCCCCTTCATTTGCGCGACCACCGTGGGCCAATCCTTGGGAAAACGATCAGACGCATGCCCGAGGTAGTCACGGACGAGAACAGCAGTGATAGCGCGCAACTACTCTTCACGCTTCTGGCTTGGCCGGCAGATTTGCGCGATCTTAGCCCCCAGCGCCCGGGCGACTGGTCGCAACGCCGATGCGGCCCGCGCGAGGCCGACAATATCGCCGGCCATCCGACCGTCGACCTGCCCAGGGAACACGTGAAGAAACTCGATGACGTGGTGACCGAATTGGCCGCGAAGGGCGTGACCGCCAACCGGGCGTTTGTCGTGCGGGCGATTCTCCGGGCCGCGCGCGACGGGACAACGCTTGCGTCTGCCGTGAAGAAATTCCTGACAGATTTTCCCGCGAGACCGCGCGGCCGGGCCGCGTTGAAGGCAAAGAAACATGGCCGGCGCTGACCAATTTGAACAGCTCCGCGGCCTAGAGGCCCACTTACGCGCCAATCTGCGGGGGCAGGATCACGTTATCGCTCCTGCGGCCGAGGTGCTCGTGCGCGGCGAGTTGGGGCTCAAGCCAGCCGGACGCCCGCGCGGCTCGTTCCTGTTTGTCGGGCCGACGGGCTCGGGCAAGACGGAGCTGGCACTATGCTTCACCGAGTATCTTTTCGGGCCGGGGCATTTGCACCGTTTCGACATGTCGGAGTATCAGCTTCAATCCTCGGTGGACCGGCTGCTCGATGCCAACGGCCTGCTGGCCCGTGTGCTGAAAAGCGGCCAGCCCGGCACCTTGCTTTGCGACGAGTTGGAAAAAGCTCATCCCCTCGTGCTCGATCTTTTTCTTCAGATATTGGATGCCGCCAGAATCACGCTTGCGACTGGCGAGACACTGTCCGCGGCCAGTCTGTATGTCGTATTCACTTCTACCCTGGGCGCAGTCGAGGCGATGCGGATGGAACGTTCCGGCCGCACCGGCGTCGAACGGGCGGTCTTGCGCCGCGTCGCGCAGCATCTGCGGCCCGAGCTGATCGCACGCATCGAAGAGAAGCTCGTGTTTGCGCGGCTGAACGCTGACGCACAGCGCGAGATTTGTGCGCTGCTTGTAGCGCGAGAAATGACGCGATTGCGCGGCCTAGGGCATGATTTGGTGGTCACCCGCGAGGCGATGGAGTTCCTGTTGCGCGAGGGCTTCGACCCGTTGCTCGGGGCGCGGCCATTGCGCGCCACCGTCGAACGTCACCTGCAACAGGTCGTCGTGCAGAGTCTCTTTGCGCGCGGCAGTGCGAGCGGCCGGGTCGCCGTGGAGCCATGCCAGCGGAAGAGACTTGCGCTCGAAACTCCGTGAGGGCCCCTGCGACTCGACAGTTCCGGATGCCGGAATTACGCGAGACACAGACTTGACCGCGGGGAAAGTCGGTTCCCCAAAGGTATTTCGCCTGTGTATTGTTTCGTAGGGCTATATGTAGTGTTTGAATGGCAACGGAACTTCTCCGCCTACGGGGCCGCTCGTCAGAATTTCGCCAACGGCGTCGGCGAATTTGAGGGTCACCGGCATACCGTCAGCGAACCGGCAACAGTTGTAGTTAAGTTTGGTGAGACGTAGCACGTCGTTGAGCACGACTTTGATGTCATGTTCACCCCGGCAAACATTCACGATGATCGGCCTTGGCACCTCCTTGCCTCCGGGAAAGGTCTGGAGCTGGGGAACAAAACCCTTCGTCCAAAGCAGCGCCAGATGGCGATCAACAATGTGGGCAAGGCCGCGCAAGATCGGCATCCGGCTGCCCTGCCGATAGAGGCGAAGGTCGTTCGCCTCCACGATCCGCACGCCAACTACGTTGGTCGACTTGCTGGCACCCTCGTTGAAACCCCCCCATTCTGCATCGTCGAATCGCGCGCGACCGTGGATGAACAATTCTTTTGGTTTTTCTCCCTTGTTCTTCGCCGCGTAGACGTCGATGGCCAGTGTCACGATCTCTTTTGCCGCGGTTTGCGAGAGATGGTATTGGCGAGTTTCCGGGGCATACCATTTGCCGACCGATCCCTTGAAGACTACGCCGTCTCCTGAGTCCAAGAACATCTGCGCCGCACAGCAGGCGTTGCGAGAGTCAGTCTCGGTGTTGTCCTGTTTGAAGACCAACCCGAGGTAACAGACACCCGGACGCACGCCATGCAGTTTCCACGGCCGAGCGCCCGACTTGTAGTAGGCCGCTGTGCTGATATTCCATGCGATATCGGCCCGGATCGACGTGAGATCGCGCAGGGGCTTCCCGTTGGCTTTAAGCACCTCCAACGGCATCAGTGTGCTCTCACGCAAAATCTGGGTGACGACTTTCGCTTTCAGCAATCGCCCCTTGAGCTGATTACGAAAATCGGGCTCGAAGTCATACGCGATTTCCTCTTCGGCCAGGGCGCTCATGCCGACGAGGTAGTCGATGTTTTTGAGCCGCTGAATGAGCTTCGGATTTAATTTCCCGGGCGCCTCCACGCGGGTCGCTCGGCTTACGTTTTGGGTCGGTCGGCAAACCCGGTAGAGTTCGTCCGGAACAATCACAAACCACACCGCTGGTTGCCGCTCCTCATCCTTGGTGGCGGCGATAATCGGCGCGGCATACAGCGTCGCGGTTTCGTAGATGCGGCGATGCCGGTCGTCGTAGTGCAGCAAGTTCGCCAGTTGTTGCTTCTCTAGCACCACCTGCTGCACGGGCTTCGGCTCAAACTTGATGCCGAACACGGCCTCGAAGCCCGGAAAAGGTGGGCGCTCCCGCTTCGGTTCGGGATTCCTGACCGGCCCTTGAATGGTGGCCATCCATCGCAAAAAGCGATCAATGCCCTCCTGCGTCCCGACCACGCCGACAGTGATACCATAGATCGGGTCCCTTCGGTCATACGGCCCGAAAAGCGTCAACCCATCGCGGGGATCCTCCATGATCTGATCGTAGCCGAACACCAACTTGGGTTCCGGTAGGTGGATCAGCTTATTCATCGAGGTCGTCCTCCTCTTCGTCATCGTCATTGCCAACGACTTCAACGAGCGCCTCATCTTCCGATTGATAGGCGGGCAATTCCTTATCCTTTGCCCACACGAAACGGACCGGGCTAAGGAAGCTTTCCGGTAGTAGCGAAACACCGAACGCCACATTGGCTCCGACCGGCAACGTAAGATCCATCGTCCCGTCGGCAAGCTGGGTAACTGCTGCCTGCAACATGTCGGCCCACCGATCGTTAAACCACGATTTGCATTCGCGCCGTCGGAGCCGGTGTTGTTTGGCCGCGTCTGAATAGGCGATGCCGTTCAGCGTGAACGCCACATGCGAACGCAGGTGGAAGCCAAAGCACGGCCACGTCGATGGGAGCACTTCGATTCCGAAGTGCCAGCCCTGGGTCCCGAGTTCGGTGCCAAGGCGATCTTTGAGAATCTTCGCACCGACCAACGCTCGTCCGCCCTTCGTCTTGTTCGGCCGCACGAAAGGCACCTGTTTCCGCGGCGCCACGACTTCGGCGGGAAACCAGAAATAGCTTTCCTTGCTCGCGAGTTCGTAGGGCTTGAGGCCGGCCAGTCGCAGCTTTCGCTGGAAGGCGAGTCGCATCAATCGGACCACGACGTTGCGTGCCTCGCGCACTTCGATTTTGGGCTTGGCGAATCCCTCGCCGAGAAAGTCGTTGAGCTTGGTCGAAAACGTCGTGCCGATTTTTGCCTCCGCCTCCTCGAAAGCGGCTGCCAAGTCCTCGGCCGGGGCAAAGGACGCGAAAAGCCCGCTCATTTGATGCACCGGATAGTTCGGCTTGAATCGGGATTTCTCGAAGGGCTTCAGATTGTCGAGCGAGTGAAGGTAAATGCGCTTCGGCGCCGAAGTGATCCGGAACCGGTTAGACGAATACTCTTCCGGCTCATTGGTCACACCTTCGGTCGCACTGTGCCTTGCCTGCCACCATCCCGCGGCTTCAGACGGACCACCCTCTTTCCTCGGGACACCATCTTCTTCGAATATTTCCAGCAGACGTCCCAAGCCAAAGCTCCAGCTCTTGGAAAAGTCGGCCACATCAAGCCGGTTGGCCTCAATGGGGGAATCGTCATATGACACGTCATCGGCGCGAATCGGCAGGATGAATCGCTTGCCGCGGTGTTTCGCGACCTTGGACGCTACGCCCAATTCGTTCAGGACACCCTGCCGTGTGATCGAGGTCTTCGACAGCACCAATACAAACTTAGCCGCATTCGTCCGAATCTCGCCTTCGATTTCCCGCCAAAAATCGTCACCCACCATCAATCGCTCAATGTCGCACCAAACCGAATAGCCCTCGCGTATCAATCGCAGCGCAAGCCATCGGGTGATCTCGTTGTCCCCCGGTGTGGCATGACTGATAAAGATGCTTTGCGGAGTGTCAGCCATGCCGGGTTGCATTACTCGCTTTTCAGCTCCCCGTTGCCGAGGCCGAGTTCTTTCAGCGCGGTCCGGGTCTCCTCGATTTTTTCTTTGGATATGCCGAAGGTCGGCGACGACTCGAAGGTCACTTTCAATTTGAGGCTGCTGTCCGTGGCGTGCTTCGAGAGCACCTTGGTGTAGAAGTTAATCCACAGTTTGGGCGGAATCTCTCCCGTCCACGTCAACTTGCGGAGGAAATCGGTCTGACCGATGACAGGGGTATCGTCGTCACCCGGCACCGGCGTTTGTCCGGAGGTCGGACCGCCGGGAGGGGCACAGCCCGCACCGGTCGGCACGGGCGCCGGCAGCGCACCGGCTGCTACCGCCTTCACCACCTCGCGATACGCCATTGCCGCCTCGCGTGTGAGGATGCAAACGTCCTCGGAAATTTCTACTTCCAGGGAGTTGAGCGGCGTTTCAAAATTAAACGGCTCGTAGTGCCCGTCGCCCCGTTTGCACGCGTAGGCAATCTGCCCGTTGCTCACGCCTCGCGCGATGGTCTCCTTAATCGCGTCCGGAAAGAGCAGCCGCGGAAACTGCGGCGACGCGAAAAACGCATCTCGCACATTCTTTGTGCTCCACTCCGGCAACGCCGGGGGCCAGTTCCGCAACAGAAACCCGGCAGCCACTCCCTTTTCCACGTCGCCGTCCTGCTGGAGGCGATTGAGCGCGTGATCCACCGGACTCGAGCCCGCGCTCGATGTCACAAGGCCAAGATCGACGACCTTCAGTTTGTTGTCCTTCCCTAGCAAGACGACGCCCTTGTAGGCGCGCCAGATTGCTTCCTTCAGGTCGCGGTGGGCGCGCTTTACGTTTTCCCGGAGCTGGTTTAGCTGCGCCTCATCGTAATTGAGTTGATCTGCCTCGGCCTCGATGTCCTCCCAGGCCAGAAGCTTGGTCGCTTCGTCCCGCAGATGCCGCGGAGAATCCGCCACCATCCAGATTTGAGCGCCCTTAAACGTGCGCGCCGATGCGCCGCTCTCGCGGACCATGCCGTCGATCAATGCGAGCGTGCCCTTTTCGTCCTCCAGCGTCTGGGTAAATTCGGCCACGACCACAGTGAGCGCCGGCCGGTCGGTAATCTGAATCGATTTTTCCGGGAAGAACACCGGCGTCAGCTTGTAACCGTTCCGCTCAAACAGCGCCCGAATTTCCTTTTGGACGCGGTCGGTGACCGCCGGCACCTGCACCGTCGCCCGCCGGTCGGCGAAGCGCTTGTTTAGGTTCTCCCGGAGGCTGAACCGGTAGGTGTTGCGCTCGACGTTGAGGTAGTAACACGCCGCCGTGAGCGCATCGAGGGTCGTCTCGACGTTGCCGATGTCGAGTTCGGGTTCGCCAACCGCGAGCCGCACCTCGGGGACCGTCGCTTCCTTGCCCTTGAGCTGCCCACCGTTGGACTCAAAGAAGATCGCTGTCGCCACCTTGCGATGCAGACGCGCCTTCCTGATCGCGTCGGTCGCTTCATTGTCGAGCCGCACAGCGTGGGAGTTGGTGCCACCTGCTATGTCCGTGGTGATGGCGGTTTCCAAATTGCGCTCACCGAGCTGCTCGAAACACGCCGAACGAAACGTCGAGTCGTCCAACGGCGCCGTGCCGAGACCGATCAATTCATCGCGCTGGTTACCCTCGTTGCCTTCCTTGAATGACCGCGAAACCCACAGGGCAAGCAAACGGAGGATACCGCGCGTCTGCTGGAATTTCGGGACACCGCGCCACTTCCGCTCGAAGACGGACAGCACTGACGGATGAAATGGATAACTGGCTTCAAATGCTTTCTTCGCCTCATCGATCGAGAACCAGCCGGGAATTTGACCACGGTTGTCGACGCACCACTGCGCGTATTCCTCACAGGTTTTGATAGCATCTTTGTCGAGCAGCACCTTGCCGTCGTTGCGGACGGCATCGAGGTTCCATTCAAACAGCCGCCGCCGGATGATTTCCGAAGTTTCGGCCTCTGCCGACATCACCAGCGCCTTGCCCGTGCGGTCGAGGAGTTTGGTGATCCGGTTGTAGTCCTCCAAATCCAGTGCCGTCATTTCCATTTCCGACGCGGGGATGGAGATCGCCAGGACCGTCCTTGTCTTGCCCGTAACGGTACCAGTGAGGTTAAGTAGGAAGTTATAGAGTTGATCCGCGAGTCCGCTTTTCCGGTTGCGGCTGATGTAGTTCATCAGTTCGTCCATCAGGATAAGACAGGGGGTGTCTGGGATGACCTTGGCCAGCACGTCGCCACCGGGGGCGATGCCTCGGGTGTCGTGTTCTGCGACCAAAGCGAACGCTTTTGCACCGCCGATCTGCCACGCGAATTCTCCCCACGGAGTCTTGCGAAGCGGCGTGCCGTCGTTGCCACCGCGCCCGGTGATGGAATCAAATTCCGTGCCGACAAACACCGACGCCGCGCCGGCCGGCACCTGCGATTGCCCCGACTTCGCGAGAATCTGGTTCACGCCCGCCCAACCGTGCGAAGCCGGGCCGTGCTTCACGAGATGATAGAGCAGCGTGAGTGCGTGGGTTTTGCCGCCGCCAAACTGGGTCGCGAGATTGAAGACCGCGGACGTTTCCGTCGTAACGCCATTGAGCCGCCGCACGGCCTGCCCGGCGAGTTCGAGGATGTTCTTCGTGAGGAAGGTGCGCGCGAAGAATTGATCGGGCTTCGTGTAGACGTCTGGTGCGGCTCCGTCGCGCACTTGGTCCAGATGGACGGCGAATTCTGCTGCATCGAGAGGTTTCCCGTCGCGCAAATCTTCGCGAGGGGTGACGACGTGGCGCCATGGACGGAGTTTCGTGCTCATTGGGTAGATTTATTCTTCGAGAGAACCGAGTTCGTAGCGGTCGAGAAATTCCAGAATTTGAGTTTCGTTCAACGCGGTTTGTTTCATCGCACGCCTGATCCAGCCTTTTGCGCTGGTGAGGTAGCTGGTCTCGAATCCTTCCGGCACTTCGTTTTTCAGGACCATGCATCCTACCCGAAGTCGTTTCCACGAAATCGGCGACGGACTGTTTTTCCTGAAATCCACAAGCTTTTGACCCGCGGCATCGCCGGTTTCCAAGATCATCAGACCTTCGATGCGGGCGTGCCCGGTCTTGCTGAGAGGCAGCGGTGGACGGCCGTCGCGGAGAGGGTGATGGAGTTCGATGGCGGAAACATCGGTGTCGTCCGGCGCCACGGGACAGATGGTGTATAGCTCCTTCAGCTCCTTGCGCACGTTCCCAGACAGGAGAAGGCGATCCATCGCGAGCTGCTCCCCGACGGACCACTGACGAAGGGCATTCAACAACAGACAAAATGCGCGAACCTCATCGGTCAGCTCACCGCCGAGACACGCTGGCACCGGATTCTTCCCCAAGAAATCGCGAACGGCCCCGGCACCGGTGGCCAACTCACGCGCGCGTTGCTGCATCAGCAATCCGATTTCATGGAGGACGCTGTCGAACGCCGCCCGGGGGACCTTCTGGTTTAGAAGTTCGGGTTGAGCCTCGGCGATCTTCGCGTAGTGCGCGACGTAGGCGGCCAGCGCTTGCCGACGAGAATCGCCCTCCAGTTTTTTGGAGGCTCTGTAGCGTGAATAGCGAGGCGTGCCGGCGGCAGTCGTCATAGTCCGAGGCCCTTCTTGCGGGCGAGCACGCCGTCCACCCAACGTTTTTCCTGCGCGCTCGCCGGATAGAGCGCGCTGAGTGCTTGCGCGAGTTTCCAGAAATTCGCTTCCTGTCCGATACCGTCATCGACGAGGAATCGCTTTAACGCGTCGCCGCGACCGGTCGCGAAAAGGATCATCGACTGATGCACGCGGTCGAGCACGGTGGCGCCAGGCTTGCTGACGGTCTTCTCCTCCCATGCCGTCTCCGTGGCGGAGCCATCGGTTCCGGCGAGTTCGGCAAACAGATTCATCTGCTTGGCCTTCGCCTTTCCGCGCTTCGCGGGTTCCGGCGCAACCGCTTGGTCTTTTCCAAAAAGGTAGGCCGTGCGCTCAGAAACTGGGAGCAACCGGGCTTTGTCGCCATCGACCTCGACCAAACTTGCGAGGGATTCGAGGCTGGCCCCCAAACCCTGTGCAATTTTTCGCGACGCATCGTAATCAAGTCCAAAACCAGCGACTTTTTTCTTCGCACTTTTGGCGCTGCCATCGTCGTCGTCGCTGTCATCCTCCTCATGGTCGGCATCATCGTTGAGTGCCACGTTAACTTTTGAGGAGAGGTCTTTGCCCTGACGGGCGGTGGAGAGTGTCCACAACCACATGGCCGTGAGTCGGGCGTCGGCCTCATAGCCAGAGAGGTCAGCGTCGGCAATGATGGTTGAGAGCGCTTCCTTGGAAATCGCCGCCCAAACGTGTTCGAGGTATTCGCGGAGCGTGACTTGTTCGCCACTAGCCTTCTCGACCCGACTGTAGCGGGAGAATATTTCGAGCGCGGGTCCGAGGCAGGCAAAAATCGCGTCAGCACCGACGACGCCTTCCATCGCCAGCCGCGGCATCCATTCGTGGATGCGGCGTGGCAATTCCTGCAACACGTCGCGCCAATCGCCAGCGTCGTTTGCACCGGGCTTGTCACTTACCGACTCGCGTGGGCGGACAACCAAATGAACCGATGAAGCAAGGCGCGCCTGACCCTGCGCAGAGACCCGGGACTCCATCTCGGTATCAATTGGCCATGAAGCGGTGATAACCCATCCGGCGTTGATCACTGCGCCGAGGATCGCTTCCCAACTCGCCGTCGTCTTACTGGCAAAAACGATGGACCCGATTCCGTCGTGAGCGAGCACGCGGTGCGCTTCGGCGAACGCGCGACAGAGTTCGTGTTCATAAAACACGATGTCGTGAGTTGAGTTGCTTAGCTCATGTGGCCTATCGACGACAATCTCTTCGTCCTTTGGCACAACAGCGAGTCGCACCAACTCGGGGTCGATAGCCCCTAAGCAACGGCGTAACCAGACATAGAAAAAATCCGATAAATAGGCGTAAGGAACAGCGTCGTAATATGGCGGATCAGTGAAGAAAAGGTCCGCTGAGTCGTCAGGTAGCCAGTGACTCGTAGCGGAGCACCTGACAACCTGACCATCCGAGGCCGGAGGGAAACATGTGGCCGCGATTGTGTCAGCGGTTCGACCAACACACACAGACCAAGATCCGCTTGAGTCTCCTATAGGAATGCCTTCAGCAAAATCCCACAGAAAGGGAACTGCTTGGCGTGCGAACAACTGCCGAGGGCACTCGGCGACGGGTTCCCAGCGACAGAGAGTATTCGCGAGATCAGCTTGTTTGCTTAGCGCAAAGGCCAACGCTGTGCGGACAGCCTTTGAAAAATCGGGGGATTCATCTTTGGCGATTCGATCACTTTCCTCGGCAATCAACCGCCGCAGGGTTGTAAGGGCTACAATTTGTCGGCTGCTAAACAGGTCACCCCATACGGTCATGCCGTAAATCATTGCCCATGTGTGGCGTATCCCTCGGACATCAAGTTTCTCGTCCGGGATTTCACTTAGCCCGTCTACCCGTTGCGAGCGGAGGACAACCGCCTTTGCGCGGGCGAACGCAACGGCCTTCTCATCAGCAGATGTTGGGAGCCGATACCTACGCCCAGAGCTGGCGAGATGCAGCGTTGCTACAGCAAGCAATCGTGCATCTTCTCCGCCACCGCGGCGCGCTCTTAACTGAGCGCGCACGCTCTTTACCGGCGTTGTGTGGCCTGTGACAGGACATGTTGCCGATCCCCGTTGCACTGCGGGTTGGGGCAGGTCTGCTGCCGTCTTAGGTTGGAAAATCTCAAGTAGCGGCCGATGCACTTTACGTGTGGTGCCGTCAGCGTATGTGACAGTGACAATTTCGGTTTGGACGTCGCCGGTGGAATTACGCACCCAACGCAACGCCAAAAAGCGTCCTGATTTCTTCGACAACCAGAATCCCCGAATAAGCGGAATTTCAACTGGGATGCCTTCTCCAGTAGAATCTGGAGCCTCGGAAAGCACCGTGCGCGCCCACAGGTAAGTTATCGGCGTAGAACCATCGGCATCTCGCGGGTAGTAACTCGCCAGTTCTTCGGTTGCTCGGTACTTGATGCGTTCACCAGCTTCACGAATGGCATCGGCCAGCTTGGCTCCGTGGCGCGGAATAGAATCGAGCACCATGCGATTGAGAAGGACCGCAACCGGATTGAGGTCGGATGCACAGGAGTCAGCACCGACACGGAGCGCTTCGAGTGGGATGGAGCCGCCACCGGCGAACGGATCGAATACCTGCGGATGAGTTCCCGGAGTGCCACCCAAGGATTCGTGCGCCGATTGCACCAAGGCACGAGCAGTCGCGAGGAAGTCGGGCTGGGTTGCGCGGTCCCAATCGGCAAAGTCGGCGAGAAAATCGAACAGTGCGCGACGTAGCAGATCGTGTTGCTCCACCAAGACCGAAGGTGACGCAAGGCTGCGCACTTCACTGAACGTTGGCGCACTGTCCGCCGTGTGGAGTGCCATCTGTTCTCTCGCCCAACGGTGTAACTGTTCCGCCGCCACAGTGCGAAATGCTGCCGGACAATTCGCGTCTACGGGATCGGGCCACAACGACGCGCAGATGACTGCCCGACACGCCGCCAGCGGACGCCGCGCCCACCACATATGCAGGGTTTTGAAGTGCCCATGCCGCACCGTGTTCTCCCGCCGCGCATGTTCGGAGATGCGTCGGATCGGAAGATCGACTTCGATGAGGCGTTTGGGGAGGGCGATGGGCATGAAACTGGGATTAAATAGATTTATGGCGAGATACGCCAAGCGTCCTTGAGCTTTTGCAGCAGCATCTTTTGCCGGCGCTCAAAGACAGCCGGCGTCCATTCATCTTCGGCCAATACCTGCGTGGTCAGCATGAACGGCGATCCACCGTTTTTGGTGGCAAAGTAGGATCGTTTCTTTTTCTCGAACTCGTAGTTTTTGGCCGAGGCGTTCTGTCTGCGATTCAACAGGACGAGATTGCCGAGTCGATGGACGTTTTGCTTGCGCACTTCCTCCAGCGGCCACCACTTGGTCCACTGGCAGTCTGCTGGCGGCGTCTGCGGGAGAACGTGTTCTATTGTGATAAGTGGAAAATCGTAGTGAGCCTCGCCGGAGCTGAGGAGCTCGTCGAGTCGCAAGAGAACCATCGAGCGCTTGCGGCCCATCGTGTAAATTTCGCCATCGAGGGCCGAGTCTGCGTCCACTCGCTCCTCAAGGTTGAGTTGCAGTGGGGATTCTTTCGCGGAAAGGTCGGCGCTAGACTGGATGGCTTCGATCAGGCGGCCGTAACGCTCAAGGCGGCCGTTAACGTCATAGCCCAACACCCACATGATGCAGGCGAGACGCTCCAAGTCATCGTAAAAGGCCTTGAGTCTTGCGGGGTCCCCAGCGTGGCGTGAATGGAAAAGAAGGGCCGGCCCGGTCCAATCACGCTCCTCCAAACGGGCAAGACGGCGCAACGCGCGATTCACTTCCTCGGCGTGTGATGTGCTGGCATAAGTTTGATAGCGAATCTGCTCCAACGCATCCGAATAAGGCGTCAGTTCCTCATCGATAAACTCCTTCGGCCGCTCCTTGGCCTGCACGAATTCACGAAACTCACTCAGAACGGTCGCCTTTTGTTTCTTGCAGGCATGAATGAACCGAATGTGGGAGAAGAGATCGGTGAATGCTATGGTGCCAAGGGATTCCTCCGCATCCTCCCACTTCTTGGTATAGGCGTCGCGGGACGTTTCTTTGAGCGCACCGATGATCTCGGCCTTTAGAATGTCGGCCACGGAGAGATCGAGTCCCCGATCATTGAGCACGGAGAAAATGCGGAATGCCGAGTCGAGGCTCGGAGTGTAGACAATAATTAAAAAGGTTTCTTGAACTAGGTAGGTGGCGAATGCTTGGCGTTCGGAAAGAGAAAGGGCTGACACCCGGTTTTCGAACAGCAGCAGATTTTCGCGAAGCCGCTGTCGTGGATCGGTGAGCTGCGCGGGGTCGAGTGCCGCCAACGGATCGAACGACGTGCATTTGAGAACGTATTGTTCGTAGAACGAGTTTTCACGGTCCCGCAATTGCAGGCGGTAGCGATCCTTTGTGCCCATGATGCGACTGCCTTTCTCGTAAAGGAGACTTTTCATCTCTTCGGTGTCTTCGGGCGGAAGCGTTTTGAGGAGCACGGCTATCAATAGCGACAATGTGGTGAGCCTTTGCTGACCATCAATCACGTCGGCCTCCGGGTTCGCTTCTTCTTTGATGAGTACGACGCTCCCAAGAAAATATGGGTCACCTGGTTTTTTCGCGGCGTCACGGGTGGCGGTGAGGATGTCGTCAAATAATTCGCCGGCCTGCTGCGCGCCCCAGGAATACGGACGCTGGTAAGGGGGGATGTAAAATGCGTAGGCCGCACTGAAAACCTCGCCGATGCGCTGCTCTTTGCCGTGGATTTTCGCCATGTTCGTTTCGGTTATTTGTTCCGCGCTGCGAGAGCGTTGAGGAGGAGCTGGGCCACGAGGCCCATGGTCTGAATGGCAGCGTGCGCCTCCGCATCGGTTACGGACGGCAACCAAGGACGCCCGTGACCGCTGCCTTGCTTGTTGCGCAAGGTATTGACCGCACAGGCGGCGCCGTAGAGGCAGCGCTGCAATTTGTGCTGGGGCGTGTCGCCGGGCTGTTCCTTGTCAGCGGTGGTTTTCAATGCGAGCCCCGCGAACGCTTGCCCGAGCAGGGTTGGAAAATTATGCGGCGGGTTGTCGTTATTGTAGATCTCGCGCAGCACGTGTGCGGCGGTGGCTTCGAGCAGGTCTTTGCTGGTGCCGGTCAGGAGAGCGGCATCCTCGGCCCCACGCTGGGCACGCCGCACGTAGGCAGCGAGTGCCATGGTCAGTTCGACCCCCGACATCGCGTCGAGCACCTTCGCCGACAGCTCGCCGTCGGAATCGAGTGCGAACCCTTCAGCCGAAAATGCCGCTTGGAGGGCTTGGACCGCGGGGGCGCCGATGTAGTTGGGAGATTCAGGACGGAAACCGCCGGAGGCTTTGAAAAACGCGAGCAGCTGCGAGACGCACACCCGGCCGGCGCCTAAGTTTTGGCCGACCGCCCAACTGAGCACCGCGCGCACGCGCTTATTTTTCCCAACGGTCTGGCCCTTGGCCTTGGGATCGCCTTCGATCACTCCCGAACGCTGAAAGATGAACTCAAGGTCGGCATGGCTCGGCTCACGAGTCTGAGCTGGTTGAGCATCATCCACGGCTTGAGCAAAAGCGTAGACGAGAGTGTCATTGAGAGGAGGAAGGACGCTCATGGCTTTCGACCTCCTTGCGGGTTGAAGTTTACCCGCGCGCCGCGGCCCAGCCCATGGCTCTCCGGGCTAAATCGGTCGATTCCATGAAATCGTCGGTCGATTGTCGGTCGATTCATCGTCGGTCGATTTCAGGATTTGGCCGGTTGATTACCGGTCGTTTTGACGACGTAGCGCGCAGCCCGCCCTTTCCCTTGGATTTCGAGCAGCCCCAGCTCCGTCAGGGCCTTGAGGTCGCGACCCGCCGTATCGTTAGCGACCTTGAATTCAGCGACACACCATCCGCGAGTCACCATCCCGGTCGAGAGCACGTGGGCGACGATGAGCTTCTGGCGATCATTGAGCTGGGCTTCAATCGCGGGAGTCACCGGCCCGGCGACCGCTGCGGGAGCCTTGATCCGGTCGTAATCGCCCGCCGGCCCGGGCAGCGTCACGACGAAGAAACCATCCTCCTGGGTGATTTTTGCCTCGTCCAATCCGTGGTTGAGCATTGCGTCGCGCATGCGGGCGAAACCGCTACCGCGTTGCTCCATGACGCCGAGCGTCGCCAGCGTTTGGGCAATGAGCGGATTGCGCGAGCAAGGGCGGTAGCCGCCACGGCGAAGTTTGGCCAACGTCAACGGCTGCGGCGGGTAACCGGGACTGGAGACCTCGACCCGGTCGCTAAAAACCCGGACGAACACCTTGCGCGAGGAGTCGTCGTAGCTGCGATGAGCGACGGCGTTGACCACAGCTTCGCGAAGCGCCGCGACGGGATACTCGTCCAACCGGAGATTGTTCAGCCCGACGACACGTTGGGGATGGAACGTGTGGTCGTCGACAAATTTGAGGGCCTGTTCTAGCGCGTGCGGAAGCGGGGCGTTGATGCTCGCCTGTCCCTTCGGCCGACCGTGGATGCGAACATCGTCGTAGGCGTCGGCCAGAATTTCGCACTGGGGAAAACGATTGGCCGGACGCTGACCAAACAGGAGATAAGCCGCAGCCGTAGCGTAAAACACGTCGTGGGCCTTGCCACGCACCGCGAGCCCTCGTGCTTGCAGGGCCTCGCCCGCGGAGCGCCAAACCCGCTCCACCGTATTCGACGCCGTGCGGTGATTGAAGTGGTCGATCAGATCCTGATCGAGGACCTCGACGGTGACATCGGCCAGCACCGCCGATTCAAATGGCGACGCCGCGTCGATGAGGTGCTTGCCCTCGTCAATTTCTGCTGTGGTG
>JBAZHQ010000038.1:0-20193 GCA_041652235.1 Opitutaceae bacterium
ATCGGAGGATCTCTGCCTGCCTCTTCTGAACCAGGGCACGGTCCTTACTGAGCGTTTTATCGAGCGCCTCGTCGTCTATTCGCAGAACGAGATGAAAAACCTCAAGCTGCCCGTGACCGAGCCTTCTCCCGTCACCCAGTACTTCAATCCCGAGTTCACCTAACCCGGATGCATCACATGGAACCTCGCATCAGCATCATCACTCTTGGCGTTAAAGATTTGGCGCGCTCGGTCAGCTTCTATCGAGACGGTCTTGGTTTTCCCACGACTTACCAGGAAGGGCAGGGCATCGCTTTTTTCACCACGGCGGGAACCCGTATGGCCCTTTATCCATTGAAAGCTCTCGCCGAAGATGTGACACCGGGGCTTCCCCACGAAAGATCTGGCTTTCCAGGTATGACGCTCGCCCACAACGCTCGCACCAAGGAAGAGGTGGCGCAGGTGCTGGCCCTCGCCGAGCAGGCGGGAGGAAAGATTGTGAAGACCGCCCAGGATGTGTTCTGGGGAGGACACAGCGGCTACTTTACCGACCCCGACGGATATTATTGGGAGGTCGCCTGGGGGCCCATGTTTACCTTCGACGCCAACGGCGCGATCGTAGTCAGTTCTTAAGTACCCTCGATTTCGGCCGACCGGCGGGTTTGTCGATACCTTCTTTGCTGGCTGCCTGATTCTTGAGACGGTGCATTGGGTCGTTGACGCAAAGGTTCACTCATCTTCAAGGTGACTGCCCTATACATGGCTCGCATTCACAAAGATCTGATCCCGCTTGTGCTCTGGATGGGGTTTATCTTCATCATGTCCTCGGATCTCGGATCTTATACGCACACATTGAGTCTGATCGAATCGCTGATGCAGTGGCTGAAGTTCCACCTGTCGGCCGAGGCTTTCGGGCGCGTACACTTCCTGTTACGCAAGGGGGGGCATCTCTTCGAATATGCAGTGCTTGCCATGTTGATTCTGCATTCTGCGAGGCTATCCATGCGTCCGATCGTCGCCAGTTGGTCATGGAAAGTGGCTGCCTTTTCGTTTCTGGCAGCATCGGCATATGCGGCGACCGATGAGTTGCACCAAGTGTTCGTGCCGACTCGCACCGCTTCGTTGCAGGATGTGCTCATCGATTCTGGCGGCGCTCTACTTGGACTGTCGGCGGCGTTTCTCTGGAGGCGATGCTTCCCCATGCGTTATCATTGAGGCGTTCGCGAAACGAAAGAGCGGCGACCGCGAACAAACGACGGATTGAGATGAAGAAGCCAACCAGGGAAGAGGCGAGGCGCATATGCGCTTCCAAACGCAGGTATAAAAGCGAGGGGAGCGCGCTGGAAGCAGCGCAACTTGTCGGGAAGGAGCGCTGGCGGAAAGCCTACCGATGTCCTCTGTGCGGGAAGTGGCACCTCTCATCGGCCTGATATTGGATTCAAAATTGGCCGCAAGGATCGGAATATTGAACACGGAGTTCCTGGAGCGGCGGAGCCGCAACCAAAGAGGCCAGATGCCAGAAGCCGGAGGCCAGCTGGGAAGTCGGACATCGGAGGTCGGAAGTCGGTACAAACCTGCACCACTGGGTCGAAGACCTCGTGACATAGGGGAATCGTCTCCAAAATGCGCGATGTTGAGATAGTGTGCCTCACGGAGAGCACGGAGATTTTTGGCACTTACACCTCTTACGCCCTTACGCTCTTACTCCCCTCCGCTTTTCTTAGGGCACGTCATTCAAAACGGACGGCACGTACGCCGCGTCGCACCGACTTGAAGACGTGCCCTAAGGCCAAGCGAGGAACCTAATCGGGGCCCGTAACGGAGGTTGATGCCGCCGATCAATCGGTGATTTCCAGGTTGGAAAGGGATGGCTCATTTGGGAAGTGCTTCAGCAAGATTCCTTGGGGTCAGTCCCTGCGACATGGAATGCTTGCGAAGGTTTCGTTCAATGAGATGCTGGAGGTTTCTCATGGTTTGAAGCTGCTCCAGGTCCGCAGTGCTGATAGAAATCGGAAACTCATCCTCAAGATACATCACAATCTCCATCATTGTGAGCGAATCGATGCCCAGGTCCCTGATCAGATGGAGCTCCCCGGGGGAATCCCTGAATTGCTCGTCCAAGTGACGCCCCGCGCATCGTTCGATTATGCCGACGATGACCTCCTGCAGGTGAGCCGGGTTTCCAGTTTCCCGAAACCTGCGGGCGGCCTCGTTTGCGGAGGGAGAGCATCGAATCGGCGTTTCATGCCAATCCGGATGCAATTTTTTGGTGGCTGGGTTCATTGGGCTTCAGTGTCTGCTGCACAGGATGACAATCCGCATCTTGAAACCCGCTACTGTGCTCTGACGATTCGTGCGATTTCCTGTCGCTCGCGATCAGCCTTGAATCCCCTGAGAATGGCCACGAAAAGGCACGAAAAACTCAGGGGTGAAAACTGGACAACGATGCAGTAACGCGCCGTTCGATTTGGGAGCGATTTTCAAAGGTTTGGGAATGTTCTGAGCATCGAGGGCGCAATTCTGGAGGCGGTTTTAGCTGGGCTTAGGTGGGTTTTAAAGACAGTTAAGAGGCTGTTA
Source organism: Opitutaceae bacterium (assembly GCA_041652235.1). Classification (GTDB taxonomy): domain Bacteria; phylum Verrucomicrobiota; class Verrucomicrobiia; order Opitutales; family Opitutaceae; genus MWDT01. The sequence continues at coordinate 2,557 of JBAZHQ010000038.1, forward strand.
AACGGCTTGAATGCTTAATCTGTGGTCCTGGTAGGGCCAGCATAGAATCTCCAGGCGTATCCAGCCTGGTTTTGTCGCCCTGACCTCCCATTGCCCATCCTGGGCTTCATGGAGCATTCCAACTGCTTTGATGCAGGCACCAGAGGGCAGTCCTGTTAGCAGAGCCGTGTCTGCGCCATCAGCGGTGATCTGTTCCTTGCTGAGGGTTGGGACTAGGATAGGACGCTCAACGAGAGATCCTGTCTCATCAATATAATGGATGTCGGGCTTTGCCCTGTAGGGATAACGTCTCTCTCCGAAGGCAAGCGGCTGCAGCGCGATCGCATCAGCCGGGCAGGTTCCGCTACGGAGAATTCGGCCTGCGGCGTCAACGATACAGAAGTTTGCAGATAGAGTGGAGATATCCATGTTAGCGTTTGGCGTGGAGCACGGCGACGGAAGGACTGCGAGCGGATGGGCGAGCGTTGGTGCCCCCGTTTCGCGGACGCAGGCGAACTGAGTACCCATCCACATGGTAGGGCACGTTCACGTCCGCGCAGGAAACCGAGATCAGCTCTGTATTACCGGTCCTGACGGTCCAATCGTGGAATTTAATCTGGACCAGCGATGGGTTTTGAGCCGCCGCCCAGCGGTAGATGGAAATATCACAGTCGGGGCAAGGCGATGCCCCGTCGTCAGCTAGGGCGAAAGAAACGCTAATTATCGCACTCTGGCCCGTTTCGACGGACACGTAAGCGGCCACCACTTCGGTATAAACGCCATTAGGCAGGCTGGAATAGGTAGCCCACTCGGCAAAAGTGGGTGCGGTGATCGCGTTTCCTGCAACCTTCAGGGTCGAGATAGCGGCGGTATCTATTTGAGCCTCTCCGATGATGGCCTGCGCAAGCTTGGCTCGGGTGATATCGGCATCTCGAATCATCGCCACATCAAGGTAGGTGATTCCTCCCGTCACAGCGAAGGGGGCGCGCTGGTTGTCGCCAGAGCTGTTCACGAGCGCGATCTTGTCGGCCTGAATCACAAAAGCCGTCTGCCCGTCTGCCCCTCCCTTGTTCGTCACTCGGAAACCAGCGACCCGGCGCAGCCCTCCGGCATTGGTGACCACCGATAGAACGTATTCAGCGGCCAGACTGTTGACGTCCGATACGCGGGCTTGGGATTCCTGGGTAACTGAAGCCGAAAGGGTGCTGTCTCCTGACTGTCGTGCTGATACCTCGGTTGTGAGGCCGCTTATTATTGCTCCATCTGCCGACTGCCTTGCGTATGCCTCCTGTGACACCGATGTCTGTAAGCCATTATCAGCCTGCGCTCGCAGGTTGGCTTCATTGCTAACGGCTAGGACACGGGTATTGGTTTCCTGGATCAATCGCGAGTCGATATCACTTACTACCGGCCATAACACCACCGTGCCTGAAACTGGACCGATTATCGTGCTCTTCTTCCCGTTTTGACCCGCTTCCTCAAGCCAGTATTTCCTCGTTTGGCCCGAGGTAAGCCCGTTGCGGAAGTAGAATGCTTGGGGAGCCAGAACGATGAAGGAGGGCACAGATGGACGCTCATCCGTGGCAGACTCATATATATAGGTGTAGCGCAGTGGCGTGTTCTCGGAGTTCGTCCACCGCAGCAACAGCCCTTCCACTCCCGAGACGACCGTGAAACCCGACGCAGGGTTCGGGATAGTCGTATCCTCACCGCCTCCGAAAGTCCCATCTCCCGTAGCGATCGCGAAGTCCGCCGATGACAGCTCGGTAAACCCCCGCTCATCATAGGCGCGGATGATGACTCTCCAGGTTCCAGCCGAAGCGAAGACGACAGGGCAGCGGAAGGCGAAGAGACTCTTCGCTGTAGGTGGAAATTCACCGGCTTGTAGCGTGATCTCCGCCTCGACCTGTCCGGCCACGATGCGTGCGGTATTAACCTGGTAGCTGGTCAGGTCGCTGTTCACGTCGCTAATCGTTCCGGAGATCTGATAAGAGACACCCACCCGCGCTCCTGAGGGCAGCGCCCCGAGGACGATCACAGGCAACTCATCAGCGCGATCGCGGAAGTGGTATTGGATGGGATCAATCTCAGCCAATTCGATGGTCGCCGAGGCGGTGTAAGGCTGCAGCTTGAACCAGCGATCCTGATCCTCGACGAACCGAGCATGAATGAAGGATCTGACGTTCTCGCGGTAGATTAGCCAGACCTCGTCACCTTGGCCATGAGCTGTAGCGAGGGTGCCAAGGCGGGCACGTTTTGAGGCCAGATCGCAGGCCAGGCCATCGATCGAGATCGCACCGACCGAAAATATCTCATCCCCAACCACAGCCAAAAGGGTGTCATCCGCCTGCGCCTCCGCGCCCTGGCTGGCGAGACCGTTGCGATCGAGGTTGTCAGCGTCCAGGGTGACTTGCACCGATAGGTCTCCAGCACCTGATGCGATCGCCGATCTCAGCACACCTCGCACAGCCCATCCTGGCATGACTCCCAACGAATCGTAGGAGGAGCCGGATGCGGAATACCAGACATAGAACCCAACCACATTCGCCCCGAAGAGCGCACTATCCTCATAAACCGAAGACGGACGCTTGGCCAGGAAGCTGATCGGCAAACCGATTGGTGATCCGGCCAGCGCCGGCGTGAGCTCCAAGATGCGCGCCTGCGCGATCGCCACAGGGATAACCTTGCCGATCTGCGGCCGTAGATCCGCTGGCCGCACGTATGGCATGGGGAAGACACCGCGCTCCGCCTCGATGTCAAAGGATGGCGTCCCTGAGTAGTAGTCCGTGCGGCGCACGATCCGTGACACTTGGTCTATCTCCGGCGCGAGCAGATCCAGCACGAAATTGTCCCCCGCTTCGAGGGGTTGCCCATTGGCCCAGACGGCACGCGGTCGCCGCACTTTGATCTCGCCCTCAAATGTTCCTTCCGCGCCCGTGGCAGCCGCCTCTGACGCATATACGGCTCCTTGCGCCGTATCTACTATGCCGAGCATTTCAACTTGGCTCGCTTCGTGTCCGCTCCGCGCCTCGACGTTGTCAGACGCCGACTCGCTCACAGGGACTTTCTTGAGGAGATTTTCCGCATCGCGCACCACCACAACCACATCGTTGATCGTTCTAGACGGGGAGGTCGCCTTCACCTTGGGCCGCTCAGTGTAGTCGTGCACTGACAGTTCGGTAAGCCCTGGGGGAGTAGTGCCGTCGTGCGGATAGTAGCCGGGCTTGAAAATACCGTTCGAGATTCGGCACCAGCCGTCATAATATAGTTGGAAGTCTTTCACGGCATCACGCAGCGGGCGCGAGCGATCGAGGTAAGGAGCATGACGACCGATCCTATTCATCACATTCGCTGACAGGTCCTCCCAATCAGAGGCCACGAACATCGTCACTGGAAGCCCAGCTCCGAAGATAGGATTCGTCATGAGCTCAAGCTCCCCTGCGACGATGCTCTCCCCCTGGGTACTGAGTTGAGCCGGGAAAACGCCGATCTGGGGGCGGGGAGCACGATCACCAAAGATGCGCGTGTTCGGAACGGTGCCGCTCCCTTCGCCCAAGAAGTAGTTTTTCAGAATCACCAGCACCTGGTTGCGATAGGCTGGATGACGCAGCGATGAATTCGCCGTCCCGGTAGGTCCAAGAAGGATGTCGTCGATCGGCTGATCCGCCCGCCCCCAGTACACGTACACGTCCGCCACCGGAGTCACAATCTTCACGCGCCAGTAGTCCGGATGCAGTGGGTTGTCCGGACGCACGATCGATCCGGTCCAGACAATCTCATTATTGCTCTCGATCGCGGTGATTCGGGCGAGGAGGCCGAGACCTGCGATCCCGGCAACGTCGCCGTAGTATTTGTAGCCGGATACCGTCTCCCCTCCTTTTCCTGCCTTGGTCTTCACCTCTTCGGTGCGCTGGTTCAGCACGTCGGAGACCACCCAGGTGAGAGGCAGTGCTCCTGGCCCGATCCACCATAATACAGGCACGCCCTGCTCATTGGTGGACATATCGGAGCCGTCGAGACCAGCGGTCTTCGGCACTTTTGTGGGAGTCGCTGCTTTCCCTCCAAAACTCATGCGACCTCCATCAGCCGCAGCACATATAGAATGCGCGAAGCGAAAGTCTTTTCAGTTTCATCGACGATGACCACTCCGTGATCCTCGATCGCCTGAGCGACTTTCCCCCATTTGACGGCACAGGCCAGGTGATGGTCGACATGACCGCTACGCACCCCGAAAAGATCGCCAGGGAGTCTGCGCCCTTGCACAGGCACAAAAAGGAGCCGGCCGGTGAGATCCGGATGATCCATCAGGAAGCGCAAGAGCTGTGTCTGCGTCGAGTGATGAGCATAATCGGTCTGGTAGATGGGCAACTCGATGCGCTTGGTGATCGCTCCGGCCTCAAAAAAGAGTTCATGCACAAGGTTGACGCATCCGACGCCGTGCCCACGCGACGCCGCGTTGGCAAAATATGGCGTTCCTTCCCATGCGCGGGCGGCGCTTTCGAGCGCATCCTGGCGCTCCTGGGGTTGGAACCATGGACGTATCATTTTTTTCCTGTTGGGGTGTTCACCTCGCGCGACGGAACCGAGAGATTGCGCGGCGCTATATGCGGGTGTGCCCCCATATTGATATAGTTGTTGAATTTCACATCGCACTCGGCCTGCGTGCCACTGCAGTAGGGCCGGAAGGTCACGCTAGCACCGACTTGAACGTCCCTTAGGGGTTTCTTAAGCGTGAAACGCTGACTACCGCTTCCGGCATCCGCCGAGCGCACGATCTGGCGTAGCTGGAAAGCCTCTCCTTCTCCCGTTTTAAGCCAGGCTTTTGCGAGGTAATCGGCTGTGAGTGTGGCCCCGCATGGGTTGTTCGTCACCTGCACCGTGAGCACATTGCCCACCTGGCTTACGATCGTCCCTGATAAGGTCCAATGTTCCGGAGGCATCGAGCCCAGAGTGTTGCAGCCTGGGCCGCAGAACTTGTAGTTGCACACCGGGCCGAAAAAGAAGTTAGGCACCTTCATCTCCAGCATTCCTCCGAGCACCTGTGTGCTCGATGTTAGGCGGCGGCCTTCATTCTCCGCATCCGCGACTTCTCCCAGGTAGATCAACTTGGCCGCAGCCGTGTTGGCGGGATCTGTCCTATAGATTTCGAGATGCAACGGCACGTCGAGACGGCGCTGTATGATCCGCAGAAGAGGATTCCCATCAAAGAGCCACGATCCGAGTGAGGTGGGATCGTCGGAAAGGTCGATCGTCTGAGTGATTTTGTCGTGCCGGAATAGGGCGCGAGTGTCGCCCTGATAGGTTACCTGCTGGGAGTTCTCAGCACGCTGCAGGTCATGCTCCCAGTTGGTGAAACGCCAATAGACCGGCCCGCCTGGCACATCGACCCAAAAGCGGTATAGGTAGGCGATCGACGACTGCTCAGGCTGCTCGCCTGCAATGCCGGAGATTTCCCAGGGCACCTGGATCATCGGCACTTTTGCTTCACCCGAAGCATCGGTCTTGTACGTGATCTTGATCGAGTCTTCAGAGAACCGGGCCTTTGTGGTGTGAGGGGCCTCTGGCACATCATCACCTGGTTGCAGCAGCCAGGGAGCATCGAACGCCTTGACCCGGCCTTCCCGGTTCAGGAAAAAGGCTATGAGGGTTCGGATTTGATCGCGGCCATCCAATTTGATCAAAAACTGCTGACCACGCCGAACAGTTCCTTCTTGCCCGTCGACCGCCTCGACACGGCCTGCGCCGGAGTCCTCGTAAACAAGAGTGTCCTCGGTCCAGTCATCCGGAAGCGTTTTCCAATGGGCCTGGAGGGACTCCGGCCAGGTGCTTCCGTCGCCTATTGCCTGAACAGCAGGTTGAATCCTGAAATCCCAGGGAGAGCGCTCTAGAATCTTGAGCGAAAAGCGAGCCTCAAGATCGCTTACCGAAGTCAGTTTGGGCCGCTGGTCCAGGCGCCCAACCAGGAAGGGAGCAACCCAGTCGCGAGTGGCGTTCGCCACCTCGCTTGCAGGCAAGATGTCATATCCCGTCGAGTCGTAGGAGACGACCCATTGGGCGTCGTGGATGATCTCTGCCCAACGGGCCAGAGGGAGCTGATCCGGCCAGATTGGCACTCCCACGTACACGCGATCTCCTTCGACGGGAGTGCCGAGAAGATAGAGCGATTGCTGGAGCGCTAGCGCGTCAGCCTGTGCCAGTTGGAAGTTGCCTGTGATTTCGTGACGTAGGGCCGAGTACTTCGCTGAGCGGTTTTCCCGGCCAGTTTGTCCGGCTTCCACGAGAGTCTCCTTCTTGTACACGATCTCCACGCCCTTCGCCCAATTCGGGTCCGGGAGAAAGAGAGCGATGTCGTGCCCAAGAAAAACGGTGCGGTGTATCCAGGGCATGGGTCAGGTCTCCATTCCAGCCTCGGCGCGGCCTTGGCCTACCACGCGCATGAGGCGCTTCTGGCCTTGTTTGGTGCCCAGCCAGGCCGTTGCCGCAGCCATATCGAAGAATACAGCCGTATAGACGGAGACTCCGGAAGATTGGGAGGCCTCAGAGCCACCCGAGGCAGGCGCGAGCGCGGTACCGCTCGACTGAGCGGTGTATGGACGGGCCATGCTTCCAGCTACCTGACTCGGAAGATTGGGCATTACGCCCTGGCGGATGCTCTCGAAGAATCCCTGACCGAATTGACTTACGCGTACGGCCGGGATGATGAATTCCCCGTTGGAGAGGTTCACGGGGATCTTGTCGTCCCGAGGCCCGCCCGGACCAGTGATGAGGCCGCCATCTGCCTTTGAAATCTTCGAGACGAGCGCAATGCCTCCAGCAAGGGCTGCAGCCATCGCAATCGCTCCAAGCACAGGGCCAACATAAGGGATTGAACACAGCGCTTTGAACGCAGCAACAGCACCGTGATAAACATCCGCAAGCGCCTCTTTGATGGTCGTTCCTATTCGGATCGCCGAACCTGCCAAAGTGGAAGTGGTCTTTGTCGTCTCGCCCGCTACATGCGTTGAGACTCCCAGCCAGATCAGCATCCGTTCGATTGTCGATCTCCAGATCAGCTTCGCGACCATGTCAGTGACCATACGTAAGAACTGCTGGCCCACCGCCAACGTGGCAGACCTCCAGGCCTGGGAGAAATGCATCGAATGGCTCGCCAGATTGTACAGCAAGTCGCCGGTGCTCTGCAGCGCCGTGTTTAGCGTTCCTGTCACGGCATTCGCTGCCATCTGTGCGCTTGTTCCCAGCGAGTCGAGAAAGCCTCCCTTTCCGCCAACTCCTTGAGCGACTCCCTGCCCCATAGTTTGAGGGGAATTGTCTGCACGATCCTTGGAGTTCGTCGCTTGTTGCCCGCGCAGTTGGTCAAGCTGAGTCGTGATCTGGCCCTTGCGTTCCTCGGTGACAGGACCCTTGAACTCTCTTTCGAGCAGCGCGATCCGGGCCGCGATCAAGCGGTTTTCTTCTTCGAGGAGAGGTAGCAACCTGCGCTTCTGCTCTTCCTCGGTGATATAGCGGTTGCTTTCGATCTCGGCGCGCTGGCGGGCGATTTCACCCAGGCGTATGCTGTATTGCTGCTCCTGTTCCTCCCTGGTGCGCTCAACAAGAGCGAGCTCCTGGGTGACGTTGAGCCGGTCCTGGACACTGGCATAAGCTCCGTTTCCGAGCTCGTTGAGCATCTGCATCTCGTCGCGCTGCCGGGTGAGCTGGTCGACGAGATCCTGGTTGCCATCGGCTTGCGCCTCCGAAATCGCCGTCTCGATTTCGAAGAGGGCCTGCTTGTTCTGAAGTTCGCCCGCCTGCTTGATCTTCTCCTGGCCAGCTTTTTCCGCCTCATCCTGTTGCTTCTGGGCCTCGGTGATCTGGGTGGTGATCTCGAAAATGCGATTCTTGAGGTCCAGGCGGCGGGCTTCGTTGACGCGGCCCGCATCGTCTTTGCCATCCGGTCCAACGCCCGCGAGTTCGGTTTCGAGAACGCTCTTGCGGCCTCCAAGGGTTGCAATGCGTTTCTCCGGAGTTAGGGCGGCAAGCGTATCCTCGTCGTTCTTCTTCCGCAGATCAGGGAGCTTATCGACGAGGGCATTGTTCTTTTTGTCCTGCTCAGCTTTTGCATCGGCAGCGAGGTTGCCGGAGATCGTCCGCTCCTGCCATTCTGGATTCTTTTGAGTCGCAATCCGCGCCTCGGCTTTCCCGTAGGCATCGCGGCGACCGTTGAGTTCTCTTTCGTCGGCTTCCGTCCATTGTTCGGTCGGAGCCGAGAATCCGCCACCTTCAGGAGACGCGAGAGCGAACGTCCGTGCCGCGGTGTTTTTTTTCGCCGAATCCTTTCGCTCAAGCAGGCGGTCGATCTTCTCTTTCTCCGCAGCCAGCATCTTCTCATCAGCAGCGATTCTGGCGTTGATATCCGCGACCGATCTTGCCTTTGACGCCTGCTCGTTAAGCGCGTGATTCTGCTCATAGATCGCGGCTAGGATTTTGTCCTCACGCTCAAGACGGGATAGCTGCGCCTCCTTAATCGAATCAATCACGACGGATCCAATGCCAAGGACCGCTAGCGCTCCTCCTATCGCCACAATACCTGCAGCGAGAGCTCCTGGCCACCCTCCAGCGACAATGACTCTAAATAGTCCGAATCTCCCTATGAGAGCCGACATACGAGCGATCATCTCCGGCAAATGCGTTCCGGTGAGAGCAAGAAACCCACTTGCGAGGACCGCCAGTGACTGCGATGCAATATAGGCACCGGCCTTGAGCGCCAATAGTGCTCCGACGAACATCACGATCTTGTCGAGGTTACCACCTACAAAAGATCCGACTGACTGGCTTGCTCCTGTGAAAATGTCTGTGATGAGCGATCCCTCTTTCCGGATGTTTTCGAGGCGACCTGCAACTTTCGATATTCCATCGGCCAGACCGGATAGGAACGGGTTTGAAATCGTGATGACCGCCTCTCCTGCAGATTTCTTAGCCTCCTTTGATGCCAGGGCGAATTCTCTCATCCCCTCAGGGAGCGAGGCAAAAGACTCTGCAGCTTGTCCCTTGAATTTCGCCATTCCTTCCTTAAGCGCAGTCACTTTATCCAGGGATGATCCGAGCTCGACTCCGTATCGCTTGAGTTCGTCGCCTTCGCCCAGGAGGGCGCGACTGACTGCTTTTGAGGCAGAGACTGCGTCGATCTCTTTTGCAGCCGCGAAATCCAGCGTGAGACTCGTGAGCTCGGCGATGTCCTTACGCTGCGCTTTTCCAAATATCAACTGGCGCTGAACACCGGAGATTAGCTCATCTTCGATGCCGGTAAGTCCCTGCATGGCCGTTGCCTGCTTTTCAAGCTCCGCCTGATATTCCGCTGAGAATTGCCCTGTCTGCTTAAGCGCCTCGCCAAGCTTTGCCTCGGCCTTCCTGGCGTCGATTGCCTCTGCTGTGTATTCCCGGAGAGCACCGATCGCCAGATATCCGGCGGCCGCTTGCAGTGCGTTGTTCACTGTTTGCGCACCGTTCTTTATCTTCGAATTGAAGGCTTCAACAGTCTTTAGGCGCTCATTAAATGCCGTCGTGAACTTCTCCAATCCCGAGAGATCGGTTTTGAAGTTGAGCAGTACGGAAAGAGTGTTTGCTAAAGACATGGGTCGGGACTATGTTTCGGCTATGAAATCGACCGCTGGCGTTGTGGTGTTTGTGCTGTGCTGCCCTGCAGCAGTAGCCACCATGATAGCGTTCCCGGCGATCACGGCGGCGGTGTTGGGAGTGAGTGCCATCTTATGGCTTGCTTCTCGAAGGGCGCTTGATCGCGCCTAAAACAACCTCGGACCGCGTTTCTCGTTCAGGGCATTGGTCTGGCGGGTGAAGAGATCGAGGTCGAAGAGCGTGCAGCGATCGAGGTAGTCGGCTGAATAGCCAGCATCTACGAGGTAGGCGTAGCGCTCGCCGTAGACTTCGTCTTCATCGCCGACAGCGCTCTGATCTTCTCCGCGATGCCGGCCCAGGAGTTTTTTAGCTCGTCGCCCAGATTGAGCTCCACGGCGGCTTCAATGACCGCCGAGGCCTGGGCCAAATCGAGAGCGTCAAAGGCTTCCTTGTTGAGCGAGGTCGAGTTGAGCACCAGGTGTTGCACCAAGTCCTCGGCTCCCATGATGAGATCCGGGATCTTTGCGATCACAGCAGAGACGGATACTTTCGAAGCACCGGAACCGTCTTCGGTAGGCTTCACGAGATCGCTCACCGAACCGATGTGGCCTGAGAGCTTCTTGAGGAGTTCGACAGCGGCCTTCCAGGGCATGCGGCGCACGACGACTTTCTGGTCGTCGGAGAGTTCGATCGAAATGGTTTTTTGTTTGATGGAGGTGATCATGGTGAAAAGGAGGCGTTGCTAGATGGTGATACCGAAGAGTGCCGCCAGGCGTTTGAGTTTATCCCAGACGGTGGAGAACCAGCCCTTCGCAATAGTGTTGATTTCGTAGGGCTGGGAAGGGTTGAGGATCACGGGCACATGCCCGTGAAGGACGCGCACGCGAACCGGTTTGCCGTCGCGACGCCGGAAGTTGAGCTTTACGCCGATGGTGCGGCCGCTCTGCTGATCCGAGTGGTTTCCGATATCGATGTCGGTTTCCGATCCGGGCACGACGATGCAGCCGCCGATAGTGAGGTCTTCCGAAGCGCCCTTGAGCGTGCAGACATAGAGACCGCCGGAATGCCACTCGTCAGCCCAGACGCTCACGCGCTGGGTGTGGTTGTTGACATCGAGGCAGTCTTCTTTCCCTCCGTAGATCGCCTTGGCCTTGATATCGCCATCGGCGCAATCTGTGACCTTGAGGGAATCGGAGTAAGAGCCGTCGTCAGGACGAATCACCTCATGGGTGATGTTCCCGAGCGGGCGGCGGCCGCAGTAAGAGATGAGGTTTTTATCGGCCATATTAGTTGGTGATGATAATGGCACCGCGTGCAGAGATGATCGCCATGTCCACCATGCCGATCTCGCTCGGCACGGAATTTGTCCCGCCGCTTAGGTCGAGAGTCTTGCCCTCGCCAAACAGGCCGGAGCCATTGGTGCCGTCCATCAGCGCGACCTGTTCCAGGACCTGATCAACACTTGCCTGAGATAGAGCGCAGCCGCTCAGGTCGATCTTCTCGCCAGAGCCGATTGAGATCAGCGAAGAGATGCCGACCGTGGTCAAATTGGCTGCGTGGATTACCATGTCGCCCGCTGTGCTGGTGCAGAGCGGAATCGAGAACGATGCGAGCGCCGGTGCCGCGGTAATGGTGATATGTCCATCGAGCGAACCGAGTGCGGGGAACGATAAAGCCCCGAGCAACGGGATTTCGGAGACCTCCATATCACCGGCAACGGTTTCGACCAGAGGGGTCGATACAGTGGCAAGCGCCGACGCGTCGGAGATTTTCAATCCGCCGATAGAGGTCGCATTCGGTAGGGAAAACGACGGCAGAGCGCTGCAACCGATGATGCGGACCGAGCCGCCGACCGTCTGCACGGCTGTGAAGATCGCTGATGCCAATGCCGGCAGGCCGATCAACGCCAAGTCTCCCGAGAGGTTCGCAAGCACGTCGGCCGATAGAAGAGCGAGCAAGTCCATGTTCCTCGGTGCGAAGGTTCCGCAGCCGGTCATGGCAGGGAAAAGCAGCGAAGGGAGCAGCGGCATATCGGCGGGCGCGACCGTTTCCGCGTAAGTCAACGCTCCCGCGGAGAGCGCCACCAGGAGTGCCATGTCGCTGGGAGCGAAGGCTCCCGCACGGCACAGGAGCGGGGTATCCAGCGACGTAAGCGCCGGCATTCCGGTCGGACCGAAATACCCCACCTCCTCAAGCACCGGAAGCGACAGCACTACCAGAGACGGCATGTCGTCGGGCGCGAAAGACGCAGCCTTCTGCAATACCGGGAGCGACAGTTGCGCCAAGTCCGGCATTCCACTCGGACAAAATCGCCTCGCGACCTCCGTGGTGTCGTCGAAGGACAGAAGGGTGAGCGCCCCGCCTTCGGCCGCGTAGGATGCGATTTTCCCTCGGGGAAAGCTAGGGCCGCACTCGGCTGTACCATCCGCATCCGGTGCTATCCGGGCGACCGGGTCCGGCAGCGTGATATCATGGGCGGAAGTCAACGTGCCAGCATAGGTGACACGGACGCCGCCGATCTCCTTGGTAATGACGGGTTGAGGCGAACCCACTGGCGCCTGTGTGAGAATGCGCATGATTAGCCGATCACGATTGCCTGCTGGCACTCGTAGTTGATTTCGGTCGCGCTGACCGCGATGCCGATCTGTTGGATGATGTGGCCGGCCGTAGTCGGAGGAGTCGACATGACCTCGCCGGGCTGGGTGTCGCTCAGGTAAAGGGGACCAATGGCGAGCCCGGCCTTACCAGAAATGACGCCTTCGAAGAAAGCAGTACCCTGCACCCCCTGTGCGACCGCAGCCTCAACCCAGCCATTCGCAGGTTTCCCCGTTGCCGCATCCGCTTTGCGCATCTTTTCTGTTCCAGCGTCGTTCCAGAAATTCACGAGCGAGCTGGCGGAAAGCGCCTCGGAAGCGATCGCGACTTTGCAGTCTGGCGCTACTCCTACAGGCATCATCGAGACGTGGACGCGCCCTGTCGCTCCAGTCTTTATAATCTTTCCGGCATCAGCGGCGCCTGCGGAAGTTGCGATGGGAGCGCCGCCCGGCATCAGTGTTTCGTTGAGTCGCCCGGTTTCATCGGTCGCGACAATCTTTCCGGCATCGGCGGCACCGGCCGAAGTGACGAGAGCAAGGACCCACTTTTTGACCCCTGCGATGTAAGTTAAGAAACGGTTCATGATTTTTTAGCTTTAGGTTGAGATTACGGTTGGTTCGGAAATTGAGACGACGAGACTGTCGGAGGCGCTAGCGACCCCAAGGGATTGAATGGTTCCTGCTGACGGAGGCGTAGCGGCTACTTGGCCGTTTTCACCAAGCCAGTAGGTATTCGGAGGAATGAGTCCCGAAAGACCGTTGAGTAGCCCGGCGTTATAAACGGCTACGGTTCCCCCCGCAGCGGTTGCCGATCGCACAAAACCATGCGCCGGTCTGTTGAGCGCTGCGCTGGCTGGCACAAGCCCCGATGAGCCAAAGTGCACAAAGCTGCTTGAAGGGACCGCCTCGGCGACAAGAGCGTCCGTGGTGGGGATCAATCCCAGACTAGTGCCTGCGGACTCCGGACTGTGCGTGAAGATCGGAATCGAGGGATTTGCCAAGCGCGTTATATCGCGTTCGCTGGAGAACTTTCCCTTGGCGAGCGTTCGTGTGGCACCCGTGACGTATTCCTCGGCTTGGATGTCCCACTCATAGACTTTTGCGGGCTGTAGCCGCTCCCAGTCTTGAGGGATGAGCTCGACGACGACAATGCCGGCCACAGTCGGCTCGCGTTTGGTTATTCCCCCGCTCGGTAAATCCTTTTGAACGAGTGCCTCGAGATCCGAATCCTTTCCAGAAACCTTCAAGGTCCATATCAGCTTTGCCGCCAGAGCCGAGTCATAGACCGCATCCGTGTCCGGATGAGTCAGTTTGACCGGCAACTGGCAGGTGTCGCCGTAGAAACGCTTGAAGGTCTGGATCTGCATGACCAGGAAGTCTCAGAAGTTGCGATCAGGCGACCGCGCGGTTCTTGCGGACGCGGAACTTGGCGAAGGGATAGAGCGCCTTGAGGGTGGCCTTGTGCTCCACCATCTTCGGTTTGTCCTTTCCGGATTCGTCGCCCGAGTCGTAGGTGACTTCCATGAGCTGGTTTTGCCAGATCACGACGGGCTTCACCTGGTCCTTCGATTCCCACCAGCGGATGCGCACATAGCCGGTGAGCACCTCGCGCATGCTGCCTGGATCATATTCCTGGAAGTCTTCACCCGTCGTTCCCTCGCCCGCCTGCAGCATCGCTTGGAAAAGCGCCTCGGTGAGCTCGGAGAGCACGATCTCGGCGGTAATCTCCATCCCGGAAAGTTGGCGGGGACCGTCAACTTTGATGCCGCGCACGGACTTCTTCTGCGGCTCGGAGTATTCGGCCTTGGGTTTGAGCGTGAGATTGGCCAGATCGCCAAGTGACGCGGTGTTTACGTCATAGGCAGCGGTCTGTGCAACTTCTTCCATGGCGAGTAGGCCAGTGGCGGCGGAAGTGCGAATGAAGGCGATATCGACGGTGCCGAAGAGCGGCAGTTGCGGGAGCAGCGGAGTGTTTGGCATGGTTACGATGGTTATTGGTTCAGATGATCACCTCGGTGTACGCGGTGACGTGGTAAACAATGTTGCGCTTGTCCGGGATGAGGCGCAGGGGCTGCTCTTCCGGTAGCCTGAATTCGTTCAGGCGCGGGCGATGCTCGCCTTCGTCCAGGCCGTTGGGAGCCCGGTGCAGGGCCTTCAAAATCGCCGTGGCGGCAGCAAGCGCAGGCACGCCGCTCCCGGTGGCGGATTGATTCACAAGCGGGAGCTCGGACACTTCTGCCACGAGGCGCACGTTGACTCGTATTTCCGGTCCCACGTGCTGCAAAATATCGACATCCGGCGTGACAATCACAACCGACAGGCCGAGCTTGCTCAGCGCGGTCGTGATTTTCTGGTTCAGGTCGCCCTGGCGCTCGGTGAGAATTTGGATGCGAGAGTCGCCAAGCAGCGGGATCGCCTGAATCCTGCTGGCTGCAGCCTCGGCAACGGCGACGATTTTCATCAGGGGTCATCGGCTGGTCCTCTCGATAAGTGTTCGCATGTGGCCTTCGCCCGCCTGCAGCGCGGTATCCTGCAGCTCTTCCTCTGTCGGCAACACGTCAGGATCTTTCTCCTGATGCACTCGCTTCACCAGGCGGTAGAAGACCTCGCCGATGTTGCCTTTGGATTCGGTATGGTCTCGTACGAGAATACCGCTGCCGTCCTCGAAGTAGATGGGGTGCAAATCGCTGAACTCCCTGGCGCGATGACCATACGCCTCCGGATGCACCGGTATTGTGAGCTTCCCTCTGGAAGGTGCCTCGATATCGCCGCCGAAGTACCGCTGGGCAATGCCCACCTGGTTGATCGCCACCTTCACGCCGTCGCCGCCAACCAGCTCGGGCTGCTGTACGGCCCGCCTGGCTGCTGCGTAAAAATGAGTGCGCTTGCCGCCAAGCTCGTTGGCGCGGGCCGAGTCCAGGTCGGTAAAGTGCTTTCGCAGTGTTCCGCCGATCGCACGGCCCATGACTTTGCGGATATCGGGTCGCTGTACGCCTTCGCTGAGCCTCAACAGCGGAGGCAGCTTGCGCGGATCGTCGAAGGTGATGACGGGTACGAGGGCCATGTCAGTCGCGTCCTCCTTTCGCACCGACAACGAATACGCCCTGGTCGTCGAAGTGCCCGACGCCGCTCTGCTCCAGGAGTGCTCTTAAACGCTCGCTACGGATCTCTGGAGAAGCTTTTAGATCGGCATTAAAGGGCCGGTCCTCCGGGAAAATCTGTGTATCCCGCTCGATGATTCCCAGGTCCATGGCATCGGCTCTGGCAACATCCTCGACGCCCATGCCGCTGTTGAAATCGAACGGCTCATAGGGAGTGCCGAAGCGAGACAAGGCCACCCAGATCGGGTGATTCTTTAGCGCCACCATGCGACCGGACCCGCTTTCCGTTGCTCCGTCCGTGGTCGTTGCTGCGCGGGCGGCATCCCAACGCTGGGGCCAATCCTGGCGCGGCTTGATGCGGCTTTCCACGCGGAGAAACTCCTGGGCGGGGAAAGCGTCGAGCAGGTCCGGGTCCTGGCCTTGCTTCCACCAACCGTAGCCCTGAGCCTGCTGCACGTTGGTGAGGAGCTGCAGGTCGATGCGTGTGTCGCTGGAGAAATCTTGCAGGCCGCCTGCCGTGCCTTCCTCTGCCTTATATCCTGTGCTGCGCAGGTATTGCTTCACCCGCAGGCGAGCGGTTGCGAGGTCGATCTGTCCGGAGGCCAAGTCATTGATGCCGTCGTCGATGACGGCGAGGTGCTCGGCAGAGCGGACGCGGGCCGAGAAACGGGCGCGTTCAAGCACCGAGGCATCGAGCTTGGCCAGGTCAGCCGTGCCGAAGCTGGTGGGCATCAGGATGCGCACCTGGCTGGCCTTCAGGGCCTCTTTGAAGGGCATGGGGCGGGCGAAGATCATATTCCGTCCTGGTCGTGGCGGGTGAAACGACGGTCCCTCGCGGTGATGAGCGGGCTTGGCGTGGAGGCCTGTACGGTCGGAGCAGTCTCGGGGCTATCGCTCTCCTCGACGGTGATTTCGCCCTTGGCGATGCGTTCAAGGTAGCGCAGATCCTGGCGCCACTCTTCCTTTTCGTCGTCGGAAAGAGGGAGGGCTCCTCCGGCATTGACCCGGCTCTGCGCCTCGCGCAGGGCCATGCGCAGCGCGAGCGCCTTTAGACTCGGAGGGAGCTTTGTCGGGCTGACATCGAGGCGCGTGCGCCCCCCCGCGGCGATTTCCGCACGGATGCGCGTGACAACCCCAGAGAGAATTTCCGGGAGAGGATCATCCTGGCCGTCTCCGAGCGCGGCCGTGCGCAAGGCATCTACCAGGGCGGCGGCCTTGGCGGTGGCGAGCTGTTCGACGGATAGAGTGATCCAGGGAGTGGGCATGTGAGTTCTAAAAAGCCCTCCGGTCGCGGGCACCGAGGGCTTGGAGAAATCAAGTGCTTCGCGTGTTATCCGGTGATCTTCGCGTTCAGCCGCTTTGCAGCCACGGAGTTGGTCACGAGGATCTGTTCGATCCAGTCCATCTTGAGCACGTCGTCGCGCTCGTCGGTGGACTTGTAGGAACCGGGTTTCATCCACTGGCCCATCAGGCGCAACGTCTTCATGAACGAGGCGTCCATCGTGTTCGGCGTGGGATTGCACGCGAAGACGATGATCTGATCGTCGAGCAGGAAGTTGATGGCCTCCGCAGCGCCCTCGTTCGCCGTGTCCTGGACCATCATCGCCATCTGCACTTCGGGATTTCCGAGTAGCATGGCGCTAACATCGCCGAGACTCGGCACTTTGAGTGCCTTGCCCGCACCGCCATTGAAGCGGCCAAGCACGGCGGCGTTATTCTTCGTGCGCAGATAAGCCGTGGGGCCGAAAAGCACGCGGATGAGCGCACCGTTCTTCGCGAGCTTCATCACGTCCAGGATGTAGCCATCGAGAACCTCGATCGGATCATAGTTGGCCGCCTTGAAGTTGGCGTCCGTTCCAGCTCCGACAGCAGTCAGCGCCGTGTTGATTACCTCAGCCTCGTGATCGAGACCGGCGGCATCGGCAAGGAGCGTAGTGCCGTACTTTGCCTGATTAAGCAGGCCCTCGTCGTTGAGCGTCTCGAAATTCGTGATCGGGAAGTCGAGCGCTTTCGGCTCAAGGGCGTAGGTGGCATCCTGAGCCGTGAAGCCGATGCGGGTGGCCACACCGTTGGGGCTGCGACGTGTGTCGGGCCGCTTGTAGCGGTGCTTGGCGTCGTAGATCTTATATTTGCCGGTCAGCGTCGGGACTTCGACGCTTGGAGCCAGGAAGTCGGCGACAGGACGGATCGCAGCCTGCGAGGCGTCGCGGGCGTAATTACGGAGGACCGGATTGGTCCCTAAGGACTGAATGCGATTAGGCATGTGTGTAGAATTTGTAGGCTGATGGTTGATGGCCTTGGCGGGCCGGTTGAGAGATGGCGGTCCGGTTAGGCAACCAGGCCTTGGGCCT
>JBAZHQ010000039.1:0-3380 GCA_041652235.1 Opitutaceae bacterium
ATCCTGAGATCGGCTATTATCGCCGGGGGAAAGAGAGGGTGGGCTATGGAGAGGAAACCGACTTTTTCACTGCAAGCACAAGCGGCGCAGTCTTCGGCGAATTGGTGAGCGCCTCCTGCGCTTCGCTGCTTGCCGGGCATGGAGCGGACCCGGGAGATTTCCATTTCGTCGAGATCGGGGCTGAGAGCGCGGGCGGCATCCTTGCCGGCGTGAAACATCCCTTCGCCCGGGCCTCCGTGATAAAACTTGGGGATGCCCTTTCGTTCTCCGGTCGTTGCGTTGTGTTTTCCAACGAGTTATTCGACGCCCAGCCTTGCCGGAGCTTTGTCCGGCGCGGCCCCGCGTGGCTGGAAATCGGAGTGGGGGAGAAGGACGGAGCTCTTGTGGAAGTTGAGCTGGGGCCTGTGACGGCACCCTGGCTTCCGTCGGAGTGCGCCGAGGGTTATCGTTTCGACGCCCCCAGAGCCGCCGCCGATTTCGCCGGGCTCATCGCCCGGCAGCCCTGGACGGGGCTCTTCGTCGCCATGGATTACGGCAAGAGCCACGCCGAGCTGGCCGAGTCATGCCCTGAGGGAACCCTGCGCGCCTATCATCGGCACACGCAGGGCAACGATCTGCTCTCATGCCCCGGAGAACAGGATCTCACCTGTCACGTGTGTTGGGATTGGATACGTTCAGCGCTCGACTCGGCGGGGTTTGGCTCCGTCCGGCTCGAGTCCCAGGAGGCTTTTTTCGTGGAGCACGCCGGAGATTTCATCGCCCGCAGCATCGCCGCCGAAGCGGAGCGCCTGAGCCGGCGCAAACTCTCCCTCCTGCAGCTCCTGCACCCCGCCCACCTGGGCCAGAAATTCCAGGCCCTGCATGCTTACCGGTGAGTGCCCAGGACGGTTTGGAAGTAGGAAATCGGAAAGCGATCCGTTTTAACCACGGACCACATGGGGCGGCGGAGCCGCAACCGAAGAGAAGAGGAATCACCTTTTGACTTTCAATCACCGCAAGCCGATAGCCGACCGCCAAGACCTACGGAGCGAAGACAGGCCGCGACCAAGGTCGGGCACTACGGGGCGAAGACAGGCATGTTTTCGTCATAGGGCCTCAACCTCTTGCAGCCCCTCGATTCCCATCCAGCGCGCGATTTTTAGCCTCGCAGGTCGTCGAGTAGTCTCTCCATGTTTGGGAAACGGTGTTCCCGCCGTTTGTTTTATTCCCCCCGGTTTAACTTAAGCTGCTTTCCTTGGATTTATGAATACTCCCGCTTCCTCCTATAAAGGCAGGCTCTTCTTCATGATGGTGCTCGAGATCGCCATCTGGGGAGCCTGGCAAATCAAGATCTTCCCCTACATGGGCATGCTTGGATTCTCAGCGGGCCAGCAGGGCTGGGTCGGCAGTGTGTTCGGCATTGCTTCGGTGATAGGCATCTTCTTCAGCAACCAATACGCAGACAGGAATTTCTCAGCGGAGCGCTTTCTCGCGTTCAGCCATCTCGTCGGCGGTTGTGCGCTTATCTCGACCGCGTTTGTCACGAGTTTTCCGGCGTTTTTTGCGATCTTTCTCCTCTACGGCCTGCTCTACGTGCCTACCATCTCAGTCGCGAATTCCCTCGCGTTTGCAAATCTCAAGAACCCCGCCGAGGAATTCGGCTTTGTGCGCGTCGGCGGCACGATCGGCTGGATCGCGGTGAGTTGGCCCTTCATCTTTCTGCTCGGTGACAAGGCGGATGCGCAGCAGACGCGCTGGGTCTTCATCGTCGCCGGCTTGATCTCATTAGTGCTGGCCGCCTACAGCCTCACGCTGCCGCACACGCCTCCGCGCAAGGACGCCGTTGGACTTGATCGCTTCGCGTGGCTGCGCGCCGCACGGCTCCTCACTGTGCCGCATGTGCTGGTGCTCTTCATCGTCATCCTGATCGATTCCGTCATCCACAACGGCTATTTCGTCGTCATCGACGGTTTCCTCATGCAGGTCGGCATCTCGGCGAAGATGACGATGGTCGTGAGCAGCATCGGCCAGGTGGCCGAAATCGCGACGATGCTGATTCTCGGCGTTGCGCTCAAGAAGCTCGGCTGGAAATGGACGATGATCCTCGGCGTACTCGGCCACGCGGCGCGCTACAGCGTGTTCGCCCTCTTTGGCACTCCCGAGCACCAGTGGCTCATCATCGCGATCCAGATTCTGCACGGCGTCTGCTATGCGTTCTTCTTTGCCACGGTCTATATCTACGTCGATGCCGTCTTCCCGCCCGACGTGCGCTCCAGCGCGCAAGGCGCGGCCAACCTCCTCATTCTCGGCGTAGGCATGGTTCTCGCGAGCCAGCTCTTCCCGCAGCTCGCGGCCCACTTCACGCAGATGAACGCCGCAGGCGTCGCGGTCGTCGATTACAGCAAGCTCTTCATGGTATCGACCGCGATGGCGATCGCCGGCATCCTGCTGCTGGCCATGTTCTTCAAGCCGCCCACCAAGCGGCCGGGTGAAACACCAGCGAACGCTGCCGCTCCTCAATGAGCCCGGCTCTGGCGTGGCGCACCTTCTCCCATGCCTCAGAAAATTAGAGTCCTTGTTGTCGGCTGCGGTCACATGGGAACCTCCCATGCGCGGGCTTATCGTGAGCTTTCCAGCGATTTCGAAATCGTCGGGCTTGTGTCGCGCGGAGCCGCTTCACGCCGGAAGCTCAACGCCGAGTTCGGCGGCTGTTATGCCGAGTTTGCCGACTACGCCGACGCTCTCACCCGCACCAGGCCTGACGCGGTGTGCATCAGCACTTATTCCGAAACGCACGCCGGCTACGCTATCGCCGCGCTCGAGGCCGGCGCGCATGTGTTTCTCGAGAAACCCGTCGCCGATAACAACGCCGACTGCGAACGCGTGCTCGCCACCGCGCGCCGGTTGAAACGCAAGCTCGTCGTCGGCTACATCCTCCACGTTCACCCGTCGTGGAAGAAATTCATCGAGCTCGCCCGCACGCTCGGCAAACCGCTCGTGATGCGGATGAATCTCAACCAGCAGAGCTCGGGTGCCAACTGGGAGACGCACAAGAGCCTCCTTCGCAGCACGTCTCCGATCGTCGATTGCGGCGTGCACTACGTCGACGTGATGTGCCGCATGACCGGTTCGCGTCCCGTGAGCGTTAATGGCATCGGCGCGCGCCTCACCGACGAGATCGCCCCCGGCCAGATCAATTATGGGCAGCTCCAGGTCACCTTCGCCGACGGCTCCGTCGGCTGGTACGAGGCGGGCTGGGGTCCGATGATGAGCGAGACCGCATTCTTCGTGAAGGATGTCATCGGCCCGAAAGGCTGCGTGAGCATTGTCGCGAAGGCCGCGGCGGGCGTCGGAAAATCGTCCGACATCGATTCGCATTCGCGGACCGAGGCGCTCCGCCC
>JBAZHQ010000039.1:3390-20040 GCA_041652235.1 Opitutaceae bacterium
GGCGCCGACGGCGCATTTGCCCTTGCCGACGAAAACATCGACGTCGCCGACGAGCCGACGCACGACGAGTTGTGCCGCCGCGAACAGGAGAATTTCCTCCGCGCGATCCGCGACGACGCGGATCTCACCGAACACTGGCAAAGCGCCGCCGACAGCCTCCGAATTGTCCTCGCCGCCGACCAATCGTTTCGCGAAGGCCGGACAGTGAAGCTCTGACATTCCCTCTCTCGCAAGGAGTGGCAGTACAAGCGCCTTTCGAGATGTTTGGTGCGGCATACTGCCGCTCCGGAACTTACGCTCTTACACCCTTACGCTCTCCATCTACCGCTTTGGGAAAAGGCGTTCGGCGGCGGCGACACCTTGAGAGTAGGCTTCCAGAATCTTGTCCCAACGCCGATTGGCCTCCTCATCGATGAGCTTGCGGGAGGGGTCGGCGTCGAACCAGGCGATCGATCTCGCCACGCCATCACGGAAGAGCGTGGTGGCCGCGTAATCGGGTACGAAGCGCTTGATCTTGGTGTTGTCCAAGACGACGGAAGTGGACTTGTCACCGAGCAGGCTTCCGCTTTTTCCCGGGTCGCAGATCGCAATGAAATCGCTGGGGATGTGCATGAGCTTGGGCTCGCTCACCCCGGCTGCCTCGGCGACGGCGCGGTAGCATTGATCCCAGCTCAGGACCTCATCCGAGGTGATATGAAAGGCCTGGCCGACGGCTCGACTATTGCCCAGCAGTCCCACGAGACCCTTGGCGAAATCCGTGCTATGGGTGAGGGTCCAAAGCGAAGAGCCGTCGCCGGGCACGATCACGGGCCGGCCGCGGCGCATGCGATCCACGACGGTGTAGCTGCGTTGAGAGTTATTGATGGCAAGGGGAACCCAGGTTTCGCCATAGGTGTATGACGGGCGGACGATCACACAGGGGAAAGCATTTTCGCTCAGAGCGCGGGTGAGACGATCCTCGCAGGCGATCTTATTGCGGGCATATTCCCAGAACGGATTGGCCAGAGGCGTGGACTCGGTGATGAGATAATGCGCGATAGGGCGCTGATAGACGCTGGCGGAACTGATGAAGACATACTGGACGGTGCGTCCGCGGAAGAGGCGCAAGTCGCGCTCGATATCCTCCGGTGTGAAAGCAATGAAGTTGACCACGGCATCCCAGGTGCGGCCACCGAGCGCCGTTGCCGTTGCGCTCTCATCATGGAGATCCGCGACAATAACCTTAGCCCCGGCGAGAGGCTGGGCGTGCTTGCCGCGATTGAGCAGCGTGAGGTCATGCCCGCGAGCGAATGCGAGCTGGCTGCAGGCCGTGGAGATGTTACCAGTGCCGCCGATGAAGAGGATGCGCATTGGGGGAGGAGGTGGGGAAAGAGCGTAAGGTGATAAGAGCGTAGGGAGCAAAGCTTGTAGCTATTAGCTTGTAGCTCCTAGTTTTTTGAACGCAAAGGGCGCGAAGGTGAAGGAAGGACGCGGAGGAAAGGCTGAGAAGTATCTTGGCTGAAAGGGGTATGCTCCTGTTTCATGAACGGTACACGGGGCACAGAGTGTAGATTGGAGGGTAAGTCGAACCTTTGCTTCTTCGTTTCTTGGCAGTTAAATCTGCGAAAAAGCCAGCCTGTCCCAGCTTCCGTGTACTCAATGTGTTCCGTGGTTAAAAACGGCTCGATCCGACTTCCGACATCCGCGACACAGCCAGGAATCACGCGAAGCGACGCTGAATAGCTGTCCCCGCTTACTCTTCTTATCTCGCTTACGCTCTTATGCTCTTTCGCGCCTTACGCTCTTCCTACCGCTTTGCGGTAGGATCGACGAAGGCGGCGAGGGCGTAGATGAGGGAGGCGTTCCAGTTGATGGCGATCTCGTTTCGGGAGGGGTCCTTCCAATCGTCGTACCAGTGCTTGGCGGTGGGCCAGGGGCCGCCGACGAGATACCCGGGCAACTGGGGCTCGCCGCGGCGGTCGTGCGTGTGCGCCGCCGGATTGGCACCCAGGCCGGTCACGTAGGATCTTGCATGGTAGTTGCGTCCGAAGAGGTAGCCGAGGGCCTTTAGAACGGTTTCGCGGTATTCGGGGTTTGGATTCAGTCTATCGGCCACCTGCAGCATATAGGCCTGGGCGGCGACCGAGCCGTTGCAGCCCCAGAAGAAGCTCTTCCGATCGGTGCCGAAGGGCCGGCCGTGGGCGTTGGCGCGGCAGGTTCTCACGATCTTGTCGGCGACAGCTTGAAGATTGGGCTCGAGCCGGGCGACAAGCTTCGCATCGCGGGCTGAGGAGCGGCTGGCCAGCAGATAGCTGCCGAGGGCCAGGTCCCGCACATCGCCCCAGTCCGGGCCCGCCGTGGTGAATTCCTGGACTGCCGCACGGGTTTCAAAGTCACGCAGAAAGGCCTCATCACCGGTGGTCTCCCATAGCTCCATGGACGCCCAGAGGCGGTGCACATCATCCTTTGCGTGATATGCGCCTGTTTGGAAGCCGTTGAGGTCGGCGGCATGGTATTCGGGATGCGCTTGGAGGAAGGCATAGCTCTTGCGGGCGGCGGCAAGGCAGCGATCTGCGTAAGCCGCGTCGAACTCCCGGAAATGGCGGGCGCCGAGCGCCATCATCGCGACAAAGTCAGCGGTGGCCGTCGAGCCCCAGGGGCTGAAGTAACGCGGAGTCGCGTCCTTGTCCGGCGGTCCCCAATAGTTGAAGTCCAGGGCGGAGAGCTTGTGATATACGCTTCCGTCCTCCGTCTGCATGGTGAACAGCCAATCGAACTCGAAACGCAGTTCGGCGAGCAGGTCGGGCATGCCCTTGCCGCTTTCGGGGATGCCGATGGAGATAGCCTCGATACGGTCCCGGAATTGCTCCCAGGCCTTGAACATGAGGCCGACGGTCACGCCTGCGTTGACGACGTATTTGTTGTAATCGCCCGCATCGTGCCAGCCGCCGATGGACTGCTTTTGTTTCCCCTTGGGCCCGCCGACGTAGTCAAGCAAGCCATCACCCAGGTGGCAGGGGTCCTGGTGATAGGTCTTGCCATCCCAGGAGGCGTTCACCTCGATGCCGCAGCGCCAAAAGTACATGGCGCGTGTTACCGTGCGGTAAGCTTCGTTCCAGACATCTTCGCCGATCGAAAAAGGCGCTGAACGGCCTGCACCGGGAATATCAAGCACATAGCGACCGGGAGTAGTGAGGGCGCTAAAGTCGAGAATCTGCACGGACTCGTCGGTATCGGTGACCACAGTTCTAAACAAAGGACCGGCCTGACCGCTGAAAACAACAGCGCCGGAGTCTGCCGCGAGTACCTTGAAGTCGGCGCATGGAACCGCAACCGTGGCTTGTTTCTCGGAACTCGGGAGAAAGCCGATGCTGTTGACGCGGATGGGGGTGGGCGCCGGAACGTTGGGGGTGGGCGGCGGCTTGTGCGCGGGCTGTGCCGGCTGTGAAGGAGTTGCAGGAGCCGGTATTTGCGCTTGGAGCATACAGATCGTCGAGAAAAGAGTCGCAGCGGCAAGAACGGCAAGTGGCAGGCGGGGCTTGGGGATTGGCATACGTGACACGATTGAAATCTACGATGGATTCCGGGCTCCAGGGGCGCAGAGAGCACGGAGGAAGAACATGATAAGCCCCGGCATTCAGAGAGAATGGGGCTGTGTTCTCGAACAATAATTCAGCGTATTTCTACGAGTTCCCCTGCTTCCGGCTATACCTTTGGAACCACGGAACACACGGATCACACGGAAGACTGCGGCAGACCCGTTCACCTCGGATAGTAGGAGAATGAGAAAGTAGTTTAGTGAGATTTCAATCTACCCAACCATCCCACCTCCAAATTTCCTACTCTCCCTTGTTCACTTCGTTCTCTCTCCGTGTATTCCGTGTAATCCGTGGTTTAAATGGATTGTGTTTCGATCCGCCGACTTCAGGCCTCCAGCCTCACACTTTTGGGCGATGCCGATTTTACGATTTGCGCAGTGACAACAGGGCTCTCAGTGTGCCCGATTCATCCCATGAGCGATATTCCAACCGAAATCACCCACGACCAGCATGCCGTCCGACGCCAGAAGCTCGCCGACTTGCGCGCCGCGGGCATCGATCCCTTCCGCGCCAATTGCGAGCAGACCCATTTCTCGGCGGAGGCGCTGAAGAGTTACGTCGACGGCCAGGATTATGCCGTCTCGGTCTCGGTGGCCGGCCGACTGGTGACGATTCGCGACATGGGCAAGAGCCAGTTTGTGAAGATCCTCGACCAGCAGGGGCAGATCCAGCTCTACCTGAAGAAGGATCTCCTGGGTGACGAGGCGTATGCGGCCTTCAAGAAACTCGATCTGGGCGACATCATCGGCGTTACCGGCACGCTCTTCAAAACGAAGTCCGGCGAGGTCACGGTGCGAGTCGACCGTTGCACGCTCGTCAGCAAATCGCTGCGTCCGCTGCCTGAAAAATGGCACGGCCTCACCGACGCCGAGCAGGTCTATCGCCAGCGTTACCTCGACATCATTGTGAACATGGAGTCCCGCGAGCGCCTCATCAAGCGGGCCAGGATCATCTCCGGCGTTCGCCGCTTCCTCGAGGACCGCCGCTTTATCGAGGTGGAGACGCCGGTATTGCAGAACGTGGCCGGCGGCGCAGCCGCCAAGCCCTTCGTCACGCATCACAACGCCCTGGGCTGCGACTTCTTCCTCCGAATCTCCCTTGAGCTCTACCTCAAGCGCATGCTGGTGGGCGGCTACGACCGCGTGTTCGAGATCGGCCGCAATTTCCGCAACGAAGGCATTTCCCGCCGCCATAATCCCGAGTTCACCATGCTCGAGGTATACCAGGCCTACAGCGACCACCGAGGCATGATGGCCCTGATCAAGGAGATGATTCTCACACTGTGCCGCGACGTTCTCGGCACGACGAAGATCGCCCATCCCGGCAGCGGCCAGGTGATCGACTTCGGGGCCGAGTGGCGTGAAGTGAAGTACAAAGACCTTCTCATCGAGGCCACCGGCGACGCAGGGTGGTTTGACAGGCCCAAGAACGAGAAGATCGCCAGGGCCGAGGCGCTCGGCGTGCAGACCAATCCGGCCTGGGAGGACTTTGAGATCACCAACGAGATTTTCTCGAAGAAGATCGAGCCCAGCCTCATCCAGCCGACCTTCGTGGTCAATCTGCCCAAGGAGCTTTGCCCGCTCGCCAAGATCAACCGCGACGATCCGAGCACGCTCGACGTTTTCGAGCTCACCATCGGCGGCATGGAGATCGCCCCCGCCTATTCCGAGCAGAACGATCCCGACGTGCAGCGCCAGATGTTCGAGGCGCAGGCGGGCGAGGAAAAGCAGAACATCGACCAGGATTTCCTGCTCGCGCTCGAACACGGCATGCCTCCCGCGGGCGGCATGGGCGTGGGGCTCGACCGCCTCGCGATCCTGCTGACCTCCGCCGAAAGCATCCGCGACGTCATCCTCTTCCCGCAACTGCGCCCCGGCGGGGCGTAAAAAGCTACTAGCTATTAGCTACTAGCTCGTAGCTTTTCCACCGATGCCCTGGTACCTCTATCTCGCGCTCAAGCAGTTGTTCCCCTCGGGGCGCAGATTCCCGTTTTTTACGGCGATCTCGGTTCTGAGCGTGGCGCTGGGGGTGGCCTTGCTGGTCTTGGTTCTTGGCGTGATGAGCGGCTTCGGCACGGAAGTGCGTCGGATGATCGTAGATACGCAGGGGGATGTCCAGATCCGCGCAAGCAGCTTCATCGAGGAGCCCGCCGCCGTGGTGGCCCGCGTGGAGCAGGTGAAGGGCGTGGCCGCCGCCACGCCGTTTGCAGAGGGCGTAGTGATGATCGAGCACAAGGGAAAGCCCGCGTATCCCGCCGTCCAGGGCGTGGACCTCGACCGCGTGGAGAAGGTGGTTCCCCTGCGCAAGTACGTGCGGGTGGGCTCGCTCGACGATCTCGACGACGATTCCGTCATCATCAGTTCCATGCTTGCCCAGAGCATCGGAGCGCGGATGGGAAGCACCATCGATGTCTATACGCCCCTGATCATGGAGAAGCTCAAGAAGGAAGAGATCCTTCTGCCCCGCAAATTGAAGGTCGTGGGCATCATGGAAGTGGGGCACCAGCAATTGGACAGCAGCGTCCTGATCGTTACGTTGCGCCTGATGCAGGATCTCTACGGCCTGGGGCCCCGGGTGCATGGCATCAACGTGCGCCTCCAACCCGATGCCGATGCCGACGAGATGGCCGCCTTGATCAACCGGAGCATGCCCGCCGAATGGCGGCTTAGCGCCCGCTCCTGGTATGAGAGCAATCAGGATTTTCTGTGGGTGCTGCAACTGGAGAAAAACATGATGCTTTTCATCATGCTGTTCGTGGTCCTCGTCGCGGCGTTCCTGACGATGAGCCTGTTGCTTGTGCTGGTATTCAAGAAGACGCGGGAGATCGGTCTTCTGGGTGCCCTTGGAGCGGGTAGTCGCGAGATTGCGCTGTGTTTCTGTCTGCAAGGGCTGGCAGTCGGCGTCGTGGGAACGCTGGTGGGCCTTGGCCTTGGCTTTACGGCTCTGCATTTCCGAAACGATGCCGTGCACCTGATCACCCGATTTACCGGCAGCCAGGAAGTGCTGGCGCGGTTCTATCAATTCAGCCAGTTGCCCGCGAATACGGAGACCGGCGACTTGATCGTGATCATTCTGTCGGCCCTTGTGCTTTCGACGCTCGCGGGACTCGTCCCCGCCGTCATCGCCGCCCGCATGAAGCCTGTGGATGCCCTCAGGAGCGAATAATGACATGAGTACTCCCGTCCTCACCGCCCGCGCTGTGCGCAAGAGCTTCCCCAGCGGGGATCACCGTATTGAGGTTCTTCGGGGCGTCGATCTGGAGGTGGCCCCCGGCGAGAGCGTGAGCGTGCGGGGCGAATCGGGTTCTGGAAAATCGACCCTGCTCAACCTTCTGGCGGGTCTCGATGCGCCGGATTCAGGCGAGATTCTGTGGAACGGAGCCCCCGGCCTCGTCGCTGCCCGCAGAGCCGGGTTCCTGGGCATCGTTTTTCAGTCCTTCTATCTTATCCCCGAGATCGACGCCCGGGCGAATGTGCTCATGGCGCGAAGGATTCAAGGGCGCATCGGACCGGATGACCGAGTCCGCGCCGATCAGTTGCTGGCCCGAGTTGGCCTTGCCGAGCGCGCCCATCATCTGCCATCGCAGCTTTCCGGAGGCGAGCGCCAGCGCGTGGCTGTGGCACGCGCCCTTGTCAATCAACCGAAACTCATTCTTGCCGACGAACCTACGGGCAACCTCGACGAGCATACCGGCGATGCGGTAATCGAGCTGCTGCTAGGGCTTTGCGCGGAGACCCAAACCGCTTTGGTGCTGGTCACGCATAATGCCATGTTCGCCGCTAAGACTCTGCGAGCGCTTAAGTTGCACGAAGGAGTATTGAGGATCGGACCCTCTGCCTGATCTATCTTATACCTGATAGTAGCGTTGTTTTCAAATACGGCGGCAAAATCGTCTTTTATTGTATCAGAAATAAGCGCTGCGTTTAGTGGCGGTGCTTCTTATCCCTTAAGGCTGTCATGACCCCGACTACGACGAACCCTGTCGAAACACACGACCACGCATCCGTGGATTTTTCCAAATACGATGAAGGCTCCCTTCTTGGCATGCTCGAAGAAGTGGAACGTCGTCATGGATTTATCCCGCGGGAAGTCTCGGAAGAACTCACGCGCTTGATCGAAGTAAAGTTGGATCGGCTCCGCCGCATCCAAGGCAAGCTCGATACCACGTTTAAGAAAGACGTGTTCAAGCATGTCGAAAAATGGCGGGGCGAGGAGGGCAACCTCATCATGATCCTGCATGCCATCCAGAACCAGTACGGGTACATCCCGCGCGAGGTGGCGATGGAGCTTTCCAGGGAATTGGATGTGAAGCTCGCCCGCATCTACGAAGTCCTCACGTTCTACCATTACTTCAAGCTTCAGCCGCCAGGGCAGCATAACATCGTCGTGTGCAACGGCACGGCTTGTTACTTGAAGGGCGCAGGCGATCTCATCAATGAGACCCGCACCCGGCTTGGCGTCAGCGAGGGGCAGACGACCGCCGATCGCAAGTATCACTTTGACGTCGTGCGTTGCATCGGATGCTGCGGCATGTCTCCCGCCGTCGTTATGGACGGCAAGACTTACGGCCGTGTGAAGACTACGGACGTCGCGGGCATTCTCGATTCCGTCAACAAGAAGGAGGCCAAGCCATGAAGCAGATCACCTTTTCCGATATCGCCGGCTTTGCTTCCGCCAAGCCTGTCTCCAAGGATTGGATCCGGGTGCAGCTTGACACCGGCGGCATCGCTGCCGGCGCAGAGGATGCTTTCAAGGAACTCGACCGTCTTCGCACCGAGAAGAACTTGGGCATCCCAATCCAGCGGGTAGGCTCGGTGGGGTATTCATTTGCCGATCCTCTCGTGGAGGTGCAATCAGCCGGCGTGCCCCGGACGCTTTACGGTAGTGTGTCCCCTGAGGTTGCGACTAAGATCATGGAGGATCACGTGATCGGGCGGCGCCTGATCGACGATCACGTCCTCGCCACCCGCAAGCGCGGCCTCGTCCTAGATAAGCCCGTGACCCATATCCTGGTGCGCGACACGGGGGCGGATGTCGGCAACAAGACCGAGTTTTTCCAGTTTTCCCTCGCCGAAGAGCTGAAGCGCAAAGGATATGCCGGCAAGGTGCAGGTCATTCGCGCCCTCGACATGGGCATCTATAACGAAGGCATGACGGTCCAGCTTCTCCCCTCCGCCGTCACCTACGCCAACGTGCTGGCGCCCGACGTGGCCCGCATCGTGGCCGAGTCGGTCGTCAAAGGAAAAGTAATCAATGACCTGTTATGGAAGGATCCCGACATCCAGGTGCGCGTCGTTTTGCGCAATTGCGGCGGGATAGATCCCGATAGCATCATGGATTACCTTGAGAACGGGTGCGGGTACCAGGCTCTGGCCAAGGTGCTTCGCGACATGACCCCCGAGAAGGTGATCGCCGAAATGAAAACCAGCGGCCTGCGGGGTCGCGGTGGCGCCGGGTTCCCGACTTGGATGAAGTGGCAGATCACCAGTGCGCAGAAATCCGAGAAGCGTTATGTGATCTGCAACGGCGACGAGGGCGACCCCGGCGCCTTCATGGATCGCAGCGTTCTCGAAAGCGATCCGCACTCGGTGCTCGAGGGAATGCTGATCGCGGCTTTTGCGATGGGTTCATCCCAGGGCTACTTCTATATTCGCGCCGAATATCCGAAGGCGGTCGAGCGCATCGAACGCGCCATCGTCCAGGCGCGCGAGGCGGGCCTGCTCGGCAAGAATATCATGGGCAGCTCGTTCTGCTTTGACGCCAAAGTGAGGCTGGGCGCAGGCGCCTTCGTTTGCGGTGAGGAGACAGCCCTCATCGCCTCGATCGAGGGCAAGCGCGGCAGCCCGAGCCCGCGTCCTCCATACCCGTCGGTCAAGGGCCTTTGGGGCATGCCCACCGCAATCAATAATGTCGAAACGCTTGCCAATGTGCCCGCCATCCTTCGCCAGGGAGGCGAGTGGTACGCGAAGCTCGGCACCGAGAAATCGCGGGGCACGAAGGTGTTTGCGGTCACCGGCAAGGTGAAGAATGCGCAACTCGTCGAGGTGCCCATGGGCACAACGCTCCGCCAGATCATTTACAGCATCTGCGGAGGCGTGCTTGACGACAAGGAGATCAAAGCCGTGCAGACGGGCGGTCCGTCGGGCGGCGTGATTCCCGAGAAGCACATCGACACCCCTGTCAGCTATGAGACGCTGCAACAACTGGGTTCCATCATGGGTTCCGGCGGCATGCTGGCCATGGATAAATCCGATTCGATGGTAGATGTCGCCAAGTTCTTCCTGCGCTTCTGCGTGGACGAATCCTGCGGCAAGTGCGCCCCCTGTCGCATCGGCGGCTACCAGATGCTCCAGATACTCGACCGCATCTCCCGCGGACGCGGTTTGCCGGAAGACATCACGACGCTGCGGCGCATCTGCAGCGCGATGCAAAAGGCGTCGCTTTGCGGGCTCGGCCAGACTGCGCCGAATCCCGTTCTGTCGACCCTCCGCTATTTTGAGGAGGAATACAAAGCCTACATCGAAGGCGGTCCGAGCTACGCTCGCAAAATGAACCGCGTCCAGACTGGCGATGCCCCCGCCAAGGAAACCGTAAAAGTCACCGTCGCCCCATGATTACAGCACGCATCAACGATCTTCCCGTAGAGGTGCCCGAGGGCACGACGATTCTCGACGCAGCCCGCAAGGTGCAGGTCAAGATTCCCACCCTCTGCAAGCACAAGGACCTCCTGCCCACGGCGGCCTGCGGTCTTTGCATCGTCAGGAACAAGGGCAACAATCGCATGATCCGCGCTTGTTCGACCCCTCTGGAGAACAACATGGATATAGCCACGCAGGACCGCGACATTGTCGAGGTGCGGCGCTCCACGCTTGAGCTCATCCTCTCCAATCACCCGCACGAGTGCCTCAATTGCGCTCGCAACGGGGAATGCGAGCTCCAGGCGCTCGCGGCGGACTTCAACATCACGCAGGAGAAGATCAAGCGCTACGTCCGGGACATCCCTGCCGACACTTCGACCAACTCCATCGTTCTCGAGTTCGAGAAGTGCATCAAATGCGGCCGTTGCATCCAGGTCTGCCAGCAGATGCAGAACGTCTGGGCGCTCTCCTTCCTTGAGCGCGGCATCAACACGCGCATGGCTCCCGCGGGCGACATCACGCTTGCCGATTCGCCCTGTGTGAAATGCGGCCAGTGCTCCGCTCATTGCCCGACCGGCGCGATCGTCGAAAAGGACGAGACCCCGGAAGTGTGGGATGCCCTCCACGATTCGGAGAAGATCTGCGTCGTGCAGATCGCGCCCTCGGTGCGCGTCACCATCGGCGAGGCCTTCGGCCTTCCCCCGGGGACCAATCTCACGAAGAAGCTCTATTCGGCCCTTCGCCGCCTGGGATTCAAGGCTGTCTTCGACACGAATTTCTCGGCGGACGTCACGATCGTCGAGGAGGCGAGCGAGTTCATCGAGCGTTTTGCGCACAAGCGCGGGGCTTTGCCCCTGATCACGTCCTGCTGTCCGGCATGGACGGATTTCATGGAGAAGAACCACTACGATTTCATCGACAACTTCTCCACAGCCAAGTCTCCGCAGCAGATGCTCGGCGTTCTGGCCAAGACTTACTATGCCCAGAAGATGGGCATCGATCCGGCCAAGATTTACATGGTCTCGATCATGCCCTGCACGGCGAAGAAATACGAGTTGTCGCGCACCGAGGAAATGCACGCCTCGGGATTCCTGGACGTCGATGTGGCGCTCACGACCCGCGAACTTGCCCGCATGCTCAAGCAATCGGGCATCGAGTTTCTCGATGTGCCTGACGGCAAGCCGGACTCCATTCTCGGCGATTATTCCGGCGCAGGCACCATTTTCGGCGCCACAGGCGGCGTGATGGAAGCAGCCGTGCGCACGGCATATTTCTATGCAACTGGAAAGTTGCTCCCGAAACTTGAGCTCGAAGTGGTCCGAGGTCTCCAGGGCGTGAAGCAGGGGACCCTGTCCATCGAAGGCACGGAAGTGCGCGTCGCGGTGGCCCATGGCCTTGCGAACGTCGAAGCCGTGCTTGACCAAGTGCGCGAGGCGAGGACCGCGGGCAAGGAGACTCCTTACCACTTTATCGAAGTCATGGCCTGCCCGGGCGGTTGTATCGGCGGCGGTGGCCAGCCCTATGGAGTGGACAATGAGCGCCGTGCCAAGCGCAGCGCCGGCCTGTATCAGGACGATCTCGACAGCCAAGTGCGCTGCTCCCACGAGAATCCTGAAGTCATCCGCCTCTACCAGGACTTCCTTGGCAAACCCCTTGGCGCGAAAGCTCACCAACTCCTCCACACGAAGTACACGGCCCGGCCGCTGTATAAGAAGTAGTAAGAGCGTAAGAGGTGTAAGCCAAAACCAGGACCTTAGGGAAGCGAGTTACGAGAAGCGAAACGGGTGACTCGGTAGCCGGGTCACCAAGTGCAGCCGGTTCGGATGGCTGCACGTCTCCTACACCATAACAAAATAGACCCACAACGGGTTCGATAGCGGTAACTCCTTTCATATCCTTTGCGTCCTTCTTTCACCTTTGAGCCCTCTGCGTTCCATTCAGTTTCTCATCAGGATTCCGCCTTTCTCCGTGCTTTCCGTGTCCTCCGTGTTCAATAAAGTCTTCTTCCTGTCCGCCGCTTGTCTTGCCTTTTCATCTGGTATTGCACGAGACGCGGCCCCGGAAAGTCCGGTGGATCTGCCGCCATGGTATGTTCTGGAGAAGGCGATCTCGACGCCGGCGGAAGCCTCCTCGGTTTCAACGCTGGTTGATAGCGGGCGCTGGGCGGATCGGAGCCTGTCCGGGCTGCGCGACGCTTTGGCCGGAGTTCCCGGTGTGCTGTTGCAGGATAGTTTTGGAGGCTTTGAGCCGCCGAGGATTTCCATTCGCGGGTCGGGCGTGCAAAGCGCGCCCACGAGCCGGGGCGTGGCGTTCGAGATGGATGGACTTCCCCTGTCTCTCGCCGACGGCTCCTTCAACAGCGCGCTCTTCGATCCTGCGCTTGCTGGTCGGATCGAAGTCTATCGCGGGCTCGGAGCCTGGCGCGAAGCTCCCGCCGCCACGGGGGGGGCGATCAACTTTGTGACCGATGAAAGGCAGGGGGAAAAGCTGCGGGCCGAAGGGGGTTCCTGGGGAGCCATGCGCGGCATGGGGGCGTTTTCCACCGCCATCCAGGGATTCAGCGTCGGTGCCGCGATTGCAGGATCTCAACAAGATGGATACCGGGAGAATAGCGCTCAGCGCAGAATGTCCTTCGCCGGAAATCTGGCGATGGGTGGCACGCAGTTTTCTGTATTCGCCTCCGATCTTGCCTACGAGGTGCCCGGTCCCTTGACGCTCTCAACGGCATATGCCGCCCCTCGTTCCGTCTCCTCCGATGTGCTGCGGGACCAGCCGATGCGCGAGGCCAAGGCCTTGCGCATTGCGGTGCAGCACAGCGTAGAGAGCGAAGATGGGCGCTTCGATGCGGGACTTGCATGGATGCGGAGCGACGACTGGTTCCGGCAGTTGCAGGCGAACGGCATCGGAGACTCTGTGAGCGACGATCTGAACGCGCGCGTTTCCGCCGGTCGGCGAGCGGAGCTCTTCGGTATGGAGCATCATTTTGCGCTGCGAGGCAGGGCCGGGCAGGGGTGGAGGGAATGGCGGCGTTTCGTGAACGATGTCGGCAAGACGGGTGTGATCTTCGGCGACGACGATCTCCAGTCCACGAACGCCAGCTTGCAGATCGAGGATGGCATATCCCTGGGCAGGGGCTTTGCCGCCAGCGCCGGAGGCACGATGTCCTTGGCAAGCAGGAGGATAGGGGACCTGATGCAGCCTGTCGGCAGCGCGCAGAACATCTCTCGCTCCTGGCATGATCGCTCTTTTCTTCCCCAGACCACGCTTACCTGGCAGCACAGCCGGGCCTTTGCGATCATGGCAGGGATTTCACGTTCGGCGGAAGCCCCCACCTTTGACGACATGATCGTGGTTTCCGGCGCCTCGCCACGGCTTGTCCGCAAGAGCCAGAGCCAGAGCCTGCGCCAGCAGGAGGCGACAAATCTTGAGTTGGGAACCCGGGGCTCATTTGGCTCTGTTTCCTGGGATCTCAGTATTTATCGTTCGTTTTGGAGCAACGAGATCTTGAGGCTGGCCGATGCACAAGGTCTTCCCCGTGGAGCCGTGAATGCTGGCAGGACAATCCACGAAGGCATTGAAGCATCCCTGCGATGGCAGCTCATTCCGGGGGCCCACCGTCTGTCGCTCGACACGAACTCGGTATGGACCCATTGCCGCTTTGATGACGACCCCATCTATGGAAAGGGCCGACTTGCCGGTCTTCCGCCCAATCAAGGAATGTCCGAGCTTCTTTTTGAGGATGCCACGGGTTGGTTTACGGGTTGCGGCTTGGAGTGGACTGCAGGGCGCACCCAGGCCGACCATGCGGGCAAGCTTTCTTATGGAGGAGCGGGCTTGCTCCGTGTGAGGATGGGATACAGGGCGCGGAAGGGCTGGACTG
This sequence comes from Opitutaceae bacterium, assembly GCA_041652235.1. Classification (GTDB taxonomy): domain Bacteria; phylum Verrucomicrobiota; class Verrucomicrobiia; order Opitutales; family Opitutaceae; genus MWDT01. Next base: position 17,487 of record JBAZHQ010000039.1, read on the forward strand.
TGTTTGCGGATCTGCGCAACGCAGCCGACCGGCGTTGGATCGCGAGCACGGCAGGGGTACTCGATCTCGCCCGCAATCCCGCGGGAACTTCGCTATTCCTCCCGGGAATCCCCAGGACGCTCATCGTCGGCGTAGAATGGCTTCGCTGAAGCTCCTAGCTACGAGCTGTTGGTTCCGGGTCTCGAACTCTAATCGGGAAAGGCATTTGGAACCACGGAACACACGGAATACACGGAAGAGGCGGCAGGTCACCGGTCCTCTTCCGTGTCGTCCGAGTATTCCGTGGTTAAACGGATCGATTTTTGGCCTCTGTGTATTCGTCCAGATCTTTCCTCTTCCCTCTTTTCTCAATACGCCTATCCCTCGCTGCAATGGATCTTCCCTCTCTCACAGGTGCTCAAAAGACTCGTCTTCGCGGCATTGGACAGACACTCGATGCCATGCTCATGGTCGGCCAGGCGGGTGCTACGCCGCAGGTGATTAAGGAGCTGAACGGTCTCCTGGCGTTCCACGAGCTGGTGAAAGTCCGTTTCGTTGGAGCGGACCGCGTTCAGCGCGCGGAACTTGCCACCGCCATAGCCGCATCCGCGCCTTGCATCCACGCAGGCTCCGTCGGAGGGGTTGCCCTTTTTTACCGCCAGAACCCCGAACCCGCGAAGCGGAAGATCGCACTGTAGAAATGCACCATAGAAGCCAGAGGCCAGAAGCCAGAGGCCGGACTGACGTCGGAAGTCGGCAATCGGCAATCGGCTTCTTGAGATCTGAAGCCTGCTCTTCTCGTCGACTCGCGTGTTATGCAGATATGCCTCGGGACAGGGTGGTTTTTTTGGACACAGAGATCACGGAGGAACGGAGGACACGAAGAGACAATCCACGATCCGAGAGAGCGTCAGAGCTGCGGACTTCGTCTCCATCTCTGCCGCACTTTGGTGGAGCAGACCGACTTCCGATCTCCGACTTCCGACATCCATTCCTTTCTGGCTTCCGGCTTCCGGCCTCTGGCCTCTTTGTGCATTACCCATGAAGCTTGCCGATATGGGTTGGGATGACTTTTTCGCCGAGGCCTTCGCCCCCTATGAGAAGGACGGTTTGAAGCCGGCGCGTGTCATCTGCGAACTGCGGCATGCCTACGCGCTGCATACGGGCGAAGAGGAGATCCTTGGCGAATGCCGCGGCAAGCTGCTGCATTCCGCGAGTTCCCGATCCGCTCTCCCCGCTGTCGGCGACTGGGTGGCTGTGCGTCCGCGCCCTGGTTCCGGGCGGATGGACATTCTCGCCGTGCTTCCCCGCAAAACAAAATTCTCCCGGCGCGCAGCCGGCGAACACGGGCACGAGCAGGTGGTGGCCGCCAACGCCGATGCGCTCTTCATTTTCGTCGCCCTCGATCGCAACCCCAATCTGCGCAAAATCGAGCGATACCTCGCCGTCGCGCGCCAGAGCGGCGCGGAGCCCGTCATTCTACTTAACAAAGCCGACTTGAACACCGACCCCGATTTGGCGGCAAGGGCGGTGCGCGCCATCGCAGGTGAAGCCGCCATCGTGGTGCTCAGCGCCGAAACAGGCAGGGGCTGCAACCTCCTCAAGCCGTGGTTGAAGCGCGGCAAAACCGTCGCCCTTCTCGGACCCTCGGGCGTGGGCAAGTCCACCCTCGTGAACCGGCTCATGCGCGACGAGGTGCAAATCGTCCAGGAAGTGCGCGATCAAGATGCCAAGGGACGCCATACCACAACGCGCCGCGAACTTTTTGTAGTGCCTTCCGGCGCCCTGATGATCGACACGCCCGGACTTCGCGAACTGCAGCTTTGGGCTTCCAATATTGGGGACACCTTTGACGACATCGCCGCCATTGCGTTGAAATGTCGTTTTTCCAATTGCAAGCATCACACGGAACCTGGATGCGCCATCCGAACAGCCTTGGAATCCGGGGAACTCCCCCGCGAGCGCTGGGATAGCTATCACAAGCTCCGTGCAGAACAGGCCGAGATGAAACGTCATCTCGCCGCGCGCCCCGACAGGCAGGAGAAGATCGTTTGGAAGAAAGTCTCCGAGAACCTTCGCGCCCGCTACCGCTTTGACGCACGGCAGGACTGATGATCCTTAAAAACGCAGTTGAATAGCCACGAAAAACATAGCGCGGCGGAGCCGCAACCAAAGAGGCTATAAGATGTAAGTTATAAGTTTTAAGGTCTTGGCTGTCGGCCATGCTGCTACGGCACCGCCGATGTCACGGCTGCAATCCTCGCGCGTCGCGCTCGGTAAAGACCTCTTTCGCGCAGAAAGCAGTGTTTAGCGCTGCCGGAAAGCCGGCGTAAACGGCCATCTGGATGGCGATCTCGATGATTTGCTGCCGCGTACAACCGACATTGAGCGCGCCGTGGATATGCACTTTGAGTTGGGGCTGCGCATTGCCGAGCGCCGCCAGCGCAGCCATTGTGGCAATCTCGCGTTCTTTTAGCGTCAGCCCGCTGCGTGAGTAGACATCGCCGAAAGGAAACTCGATGGTATAGCGCGCGAGGTCGGGCGCGACCGACTGCAAAGCGTCAACCACCCGCTG
>JBAZHQ010000040.1:0-19422 GCA_041652235.1 Opitutaceae bacterium
CGCCGCCCTTGCGATCGAGGCGGTGAAAGCCGCAAGCAGGCACGGCACCATCGTCAGCTACGATCTCAACTACCGCCCCTCGCTCTGGAAGAGCATCGGCGGACTCGCAAAGGCCCGGGAGGTCAACCGCGAGATCGCGAAATACGTGGACGTCATGATCGGCAACGAGGAGGACTTCACCGCCTCCCTCGGCTTCGAGGTCAAGGGCGTCGATCACAACATCAGCGCCATCGAGACCGACGCCTTCAAGGCGATGATCGAGACCGCGGTGAAGGAGTTCCCCAATTTCAAGGTTGCCGCAACCACCCTGCGCCGCGTCATCACCGCGACGAAGAACGACTGGAGCGCCATCCTCTGGCACGACGGAAAATTCTACGAGAGCAACAAATACCCCGCGCTTGAGATTCTCGACCGTGTGGGCGGCGGCGACAGCTTCGCCAGCGGACTGCAGTTCGGTTTTCTCCAGTTCAACGACCCGCAAAAAGCGGTCGCCTACGGAGCCGCCCACGGAGCCCTCGCCTCGACCACCCCCGGCGACACCTCGATGGCCACCCGCAAGGAAGTCGAGAAGACCATGGGCGGCGGCAGCGCCCGCGTCGTGAGGTAGCAGGCTGAGAGCGTAAGAAGCATGAGCTTTCTGAGTTAATAGCTAGCGACAGAATACGCAGATTTTTAAAACTGCGAAGAATCAAAGAAACGAAGGGTCGATCCTTCGCTTCTTCGTTTCTTCGTTTCTTCGCAGTTCAAATCGGCCGGGCCGAAGATCGCATCTTGAGTGGCGGCACCAAGCGCTTCAAGTGGGCGCGACACAGAGCGTAAAAGACCTTGCCATGATTGGGATGACGCAGGTGCAGGAGCTCATGCACGATCACATAGTCCTGTTGAGGCCTGGAAAGTTCGAGGAGATCCCGCGCAAAGCAGATCCGGCCCCGTGCGGAGCATGAGGCCCATTTGCGAGTCATGCGCATCACCATGACTTGCCTTGGGGTGGCGCGTATCCGCGCGGCCCAATGGTCCACCCTGCGGCGGAAAATCTCCATCGGCGTTAACATCACACTCCGGCTCATGAGGGGCGCGCCCGCATCACCTTGTCGGCGAGATCGATCATTTTCTTTCCGCTAACGAGCTTGAGGAGAACCTTGTAGATCTCGGCCTTGAGCTGGCGAAGTTCATCCGCGTTGGCATCCGCGTTGGGAAATCTCGCATAGGCTTCCTCTATCTCAAGGGCGAGGGCCCTGGCGCGATCTTCCGGATAACCCTCGCGTTTGAGTTCCCAGAAAACGCCGAAGGGACCCGGGGCGAGGCCGCTGGTAAGGCGGCCCTGCTCGGCGGCGAGGCGCTCGGCCATGAGCGCATCGAGCTGCTCGAGCGCCTGCTGGGTGGACGCCTGGCGTTCGTCGAGCGCTTCCATGACCGAGGCGGCGCGTTCCACGATGGAGATGAGATGCGGCTCTATCTTCGTGTCGTCCTGCTGGAGGCTGCGGATGAGATTGAGGACTTTCTTCTCATCGGACCCCTTGCGGACGCGCAAGGCCGCCAGCGCCGCATCGTCGAAGTCCACCGCCCTGGTCAGGCGGTTCAAGCCGTGCGCCTCGGCATTCTTCTGCACGAGAAGCGCCGTTTTATTGGCCAGCTCGCCGACGAAGCTCGTGGTCCTGCCATAGGACGCCTGCATCATCGCATAAAGATCGGCCAGCCGGTTGTAGGGCTCGATATCGTCGGCCAACGCCGGGTCGGGAGAGAGGATCTCGTAGAGCGTCTCGATCTCCTTGAACAACTCGGCAAATGCCTCCCGCGCTTCTTTTCGAAACAGGGTTTCGTAGAGCATTTTTTCAAGCTGCGCATCCCGATCCCGGCTCGCGTTGCCCGGCAGGTAACGTTTCGCCGGCCCGTCCATCAGCTCGCGGAAGCGCCTGAGCAGCACATCGAGTCCTTCGATCACGCCGGTGTAATCCTCGGAGTCGAAAGCCAGCGCTTTTTTGAGATCCTTGAGAATGCCCACGAAGTCGATGATGAGCCCGCAGGGCTTCTCCACGCCGCGTGCATCCTCGTAAGGCCGGTTCACCCGAGCCACCGCTTGCAGGAGCACGTGATCCCGCATCGGCTTGTCGAGATACATGCAGTAAAGGATGGGCGCGTCGTAGCCGGTGAGAAGCTTGTCCGTGACGATGAGGATCTGCGGTTGCGCGCCGGGTTTTGGGAACATCTTGCGCACCGTTTTCTCCGCCACCTCGTCGAGCTGCAGTTCTGCCACCAGGGGCCGCTCGACCACGTCATTGGGGCTTTTCGTATAAACCACCTGCGAAAACTCAGGTGGCAGATGGCGATCGAGCGCCTGCTTGTATTTGGCGCAGGCCTCGCGATCCACCGCCACGAGGAAGGCTTTATAGCCGAGCGGCTCCACGTTTTCCTTGAAATGCTTCGCGACAAAGGCCGCCACCTGCGCGACCCGGTGATCGGCCTTCAGGAATTCCTTTAGGTTTACCGCACGGTCGAGGGCGCGGTTGAGATCGTCGATGTCCGACACCCCCTCGGTCTCGGCTAGGGCGAGGAATTCCGCCTCAAGCAAAGCTTGGTCGAGCACCATCTCGCTGGGCGCGAGGCTGTGCCGGAGCTTCAGCGTGGTGCGGTCGCGGATCGACTCGGCGATGGGATATTTGTCGAGGTAGCCGTCGGCATCCTGCAAGCCGAAGGTCTTGAAGGTGCCTTCGCCCTTCTCGGTTTTAGCGATGGGCGTGCCGGTAAAGCCGATGAAGGTAGCCCCCGGCAGCGCGCCCATGAGATAGTTGCCCAGATCGCCGCCCGTCGAGCGGTGCGCCTCGTCGATGAGCACAAAGAAATCCCGGCGCTGAGTGATGCGCGGCGGCATGCCGTCGAACTTATGGATCATCGTGATGATGAGCCCGCGAAAATCCGCTTTCAGCAATTCGCGCAGCCTCTCCCGCCGGTAGGCCTTTTCAACCGCGATGCCGGCCTGGCTGATCTCCCCCAGCAGGCGCTCCACCCAGCCGGCAAGCTGCCCTTCCAGTTCGTTGCGGTCCACCACGAGCAGGACAGTCGGCGCCGTATCGGCTCCCTGTCCGGCCAGCAGCAGCCGCGCCGCGGTGATCATGGTGAAGGTCTTTCCGGAGCCCTGGGTGTGCCACACGAGACCGCGTGTCTTTTGCGGATCGCGGCAGCGGGCGACGACTTTCTCGACCGCGCGGGTCTGATGCTGGCGCAGGACCGTCTTTTTGAGTTCGTCGTCCTTGGTGAAAAACAGAATCCACTCGCGCAACAGCGTGAGGAACCGCCCGCGATCGAAGAAGGTCCGCACGTGCTCGCCATAGCCGGCCGGCCTCTGGCCTGCGCCTCCTTCCGCCGCATAGGGCAGTGCCTCGCTCGCAAGCTCCCCATCGCTGGTGTGCGGCGGGATTTCCTCCTTATGCGCATACTCCGTCGCTAGCTCCGCCTGCGCCGCCGCGAAATCGCGCCTCCAGTTGAAGACATTCTTGCGCTCGGTGTTCCAGGTGACGCCGTAGAAATATTCGATGAGATGCGTGATGTTGAAGACCTGCGGAGCCACCAGCATCTCGGGCGTCTCCTTTTCGTAGCGGCGGAGCTGTACCAGCGCCTTTTCCATCGCTCCCTTGAGCTTGGGATTCTTGCACTCGACGAGCGCCACCGGCACCCCGTTGATCAAGAACACCACGTCGGGGCGGTTGCCTTTTTTCCACTGCTGGCGGAAGGCCCACTCGACCGTGACCTGATAGACATTGCCCCCCGGGGCGAGCGGCGTGGCGAAGTCGATCAAGCGCACATTGCGCGACCGTTTCTCGCTCGCGACAAACACCGTGCGCTGGCCGCGCAGCCATTCCAGGAGCTGTTTGTTGCCCTCGATGCTCGGCGGGGCGGCCTCGATCTCGGCGATGACCGACGCGACGTTTTCCGTCGTGACCACGCCGAGGTTGAGCCGCAGGAGCGCGTCGCGCAGCTCGTCGTGGAAAAACAAGCCTCCCTCGCCCCCGCGCCGGGCGAGCGCCTCGGCCTCGGGCACAAAGGTCCACCCGGCATCCACCGCGTGGCGGATGAGCGGGAACTGCACAGTGGCGGCTTCGAGAGCGAGGTTGATCATGGGCAGGTTATGCTTGCGCGGAATGGGCTTATCGGGCTTCTTTGAATCCGGCCTGTCCCACTTGAAATCGGCTCCAAATCGTCGCAGGGTATCCTGTTCAGGGCAAAGGTGGTCCAAATCTCTTTACACAATTTAGTCTCATGGGTCTGACGGCTTCCATACTCCCCCGCGTCATCCGCTTCGGTGCTCACAACACCCGCCGGAATCTCCCGGCTGCATCTTCCTCCAAGCGGGGTGAGAGTAACTTTCTGGTTCGTTTCGAACGCGCTTTCTTTGCCCAGGAGATAGGCCCGACAGGGCGCGAATTTGCCGCCGGACGTGAATTTAGCCTGGATGGCTATGGGCGCGCGGACGTCCTCTGGCTCGCTTGGAGAAGGACTGCTACGGCAGACGATTTCTCCGCGATTTCGCTTAATAAACACATCCATCTCACCGCGATTGAAGCTAAGTTGAAGGATTGGCGAAAGGGGCTGCAGCAAGCCTCCCGTTATCGTCATTTTGCCAACCGTGCGTTGCTGGTGCTTCCTCCCGAGGCAGCCCGCATCGCATTGGGTTACATTCAAACTTTCCGGGATTTGAATGTTGGCCTGTGGGAATTCGACGCCGTCAGGGGGCGAATCATCAAGCATACGACTCCTCGCGTCAGCCAGGCATTGAATGAAAAGGCCCGTGATAAGGCTATCCGGATTATTCATCGCCATCTAAATCTCGGCTAGTTCTGCGAAGGCGTTGAGTTCATAGCGAATGGCTTCAATGTGCGCGTTGCTGGATCGGTCGCGTAACGTAAAACCCCGATCTGTGATGCGTCCGTAGAGATCCTCGGCATCATCCAAGGCCTGATGGCAGGCATTGAGGGACGCACCCACCTCGCCTGCGGCACAGCCGTCGCTCATAGCCCGAATCGCGTCCCAGTTCTGCAGCGCTTCGTATGCAGCTTCCGCTGGTTCGGAGCCTTCATCTGCATCGTAGTAGGTGTCCGTTGGCAGTCCGTTTAACACCTCAGGGAATTGGCCGCGTAGATCATGAAGTTCGGTGGATCGGATGCTCTTGAGCAATGCCTTGCTTGTGTACCGGGCAACCGCCCGGCGGGCGAACTGCTCGTCGATGGGTTCAAATTTCTTCAAGGAAAATGCCTTGAGCGTGTTGAACCAGCCACTCGCCACCGCATCGCTTCCGACTGCGCCTATGTAGGGGGCAATTCCGTCGGTGTATCCGTTGATCAACTTAAAGCCATTCACTTTTAGCGTATGGTTGATGAGCATCCAGCGGGACAATACATCCTGTTCGGTCAGGCAGGGAGGGATTGCCTGGTCGGGACGTTCCAGCAGCAGGTAAAACCCGGCGGGCGGAGTTTCGATCTCCGTTATTTCCTGGAGAAAGTTTTGCAGTTCGATTCGATCGCCGAGAACGGCCGCGGATATCGCCAATGTGGCGTAGACCGCTTTTCGCGGAGCAATCGCCTGTGCCATCGCAGCCGTGTTGCGGATAAACGCCTTGGCGATGCTTCCTTCAACCGAATCGAACGAGCGCCGGATGACGATGTTGGGCGCGATCAGACCGGCAAGCTTAAGGCCGCTTTGAAATGCCAGACATGCCTCCAAATCCTCTCGGACGTTGGCCTCGCGTTCCAGATCGGCTCGGCGACGTGCCCGGAAATACGGGTATCCTTCATCACCCAGCAGCCAACCGAGCCTGGCTCCGGGCTGCGCAGCGGTGAGACATGCGTAATACTGCGGGTCGAAGAAACGGTCGGACAAGGACGCCTGCGCACCAAGCACCTCCGCCAACTTGGCCGGATCGATGTCCTTTGCGCTGTAAATGACCCCGTCGATGAGCTGATCTGCCAGCGCTTGGCTGATGCGTTTCCCTGGCTGGAATCCATGCTGGGCGTATAGTTTCATGGCTTAGGCGAGTTGGTTGAGGATGAGGGCGAAGTTGCCCGGACGAAGGGCGGGCTTTTTCTTGAGGAATTGATCTATGAGAGTGCATAACTCAGGGGAGAAGTCCGGCCGTTGGCTGGCGAGGCGCAGAGGCTCTTGTGTAAGCACGCGGTAGTATGTTTTCCCAAGGGTTTCCCCTTGTTTGGCCAAGGGATGTATGCCGCCGGAGGCAAATTCGAATGCGCTGACACCGGCGGAATAAAGATCCGCGCGATAGCTGAGTGTATCGCGAAAATGGGCATCGACCATTTCAGGCGCCATGTAGAGGGGCGTATGGGGAAAGTGATCGGCGCGCACCGTAAGGCCGGGCTCGGTCACATTGTAGGCAATGCCAAGGTCAAGCAGCACGTAGGGACGATCTGAGAGGAGGGTGCTGAAGATATTGGCAGGCTTGATGTCCCGATGCACCGTCTTGTGTTCGGTCCATAGGGTTTGGATACCAAAGACCAGGCAGCGCAAAAGCATCTTCACCTCGGCTTCCGAGGGTTTGGCACCGGCTCCCCGCGCAATCACCTTTTCGAGACTGGAGCCCGGCAACTTCTCCTCGGAATAGGCGAAACACACTTCTCCCTCTATTTTTCGGATACCCGGAGCGACGGACGCCAGCCGGACCAAATACGGCGAGATGCATGCAGAAAGCACACTGGTTTCCCGCAGCACCCGGCCAAGTTCCTGTTGACGCAATGCCCTGGCGTCATCCGTGGTTTCATCCTGGGGGAGAGGAATAACCTTGAGCATCTCCTCTTTCCCGGCAGCCGTGATGGCTCTGTAAACCGTCTTGTAGCTGCCGGCATCGAAATACTGGATACTGGTAAGCTCCGGGAAGGCGGCGCTCACCGCTGAGTCTGGATAGCGTTTTGCAGGCATGGGGAAAGGCGGGGATTTTCGTCGTGTTTAACGATTATTTGAATGTCGTGGCGATCTGCATTTCGCCATGCAGATCGTTTCCTTGGATTTCGTCAGAATGGGTGAGCGCCACGTCAACCACTTCGCGCTGTGCGCCTTTGGCAAGGGAGATCATTTTGCCGGCGTCGGCAAAATGGTCGGCGGCTCTTTGGCCGGCGTTGGCGCAAGCGATCTTCGCCTTGCCGATGACGCGAAGCAATCTACGGCCCGCCACGTCGTCCGACACGTGCAAACCGCGCCCCTTGAGCTTCGCCAATGGGTCGGGGATGGAGAGCGGAGGCTTGTCGAATCTCATGCGAACCTCCGCAAAACAAAGCACCCGTCCTGGTGCGCAGTGCGGCTGTTCTTGCGAACAATCGCCCGAGGCGTGACGGGTATGTTGCCGGTAACATCGGTCTCTTGAGTGGAAGACTGCAAGAAAAAGATCATGACTGCAGCGCGTTGAGTTCGAGAGCGGTGACGCGGCGGCGGGCGGTCAGGAGATCGTGCAGCAGCGTGCGGAACAGCTCCCGCAACAAGCCCTGCCTTGCCTCGTGATGCGCGATCTTCGCGTCGAGTGTCTGGAGCAGGCCGGCGATTTCGCGCTGCTCGGAGGGAGAGGGCAGAAGCACCGGGAATGCGCGTAACTTCGTCGTATTGATACAGGCCAGGTTTGTTGTCTTGTGAGCTACCGATAAGAAGTAGGCTTTCCCGTAGGGACTCTGCGCGAGATAGGCGAAGAAACGCGGGTCCAAGCGATCTCGATTCGTTCGGACGGCGAAAACGTGGTTTTGATGTACGCAACGCTTGAGCTGACCTTCCCAAATGAAGCCCCGCCCCAATTTGTCGAAATCGCCGCCTTCCGTAAGCACCACGTCACCCACTTGAAGCAAACACGCCTCGGCTTCCTTGATGGAAACCTGGATCATCTTCATCTCACGCAAGTCGAGACGTCCGTCCTGCACATTGGCTACCCGCAAATAGGGAATTTCGATATCATCGGAACGATGATTCTTGGAGTTCTTGGCGATGCCCGTCTGAACATAGGCACACTTGCTCAAGACTTCTTCATTCCATGCAGCGGGCACGGTGCCGAATCGACTTTCTAGGGTGGATGCACCGCGAAGCCCGCGGGTGAAGAGCTGGCGGAGGGCGACCTGCTTGAGTTCACGCGACACCCGCACAAGGTCGGCCTCCACCGCCACCGCCACCTGCACCTTGCCCAGGATCGCAGCGATTTTTTGCTGCTCGTTTGGCGGTGGTAAGCGGCAGGGATATTGGCTGATCCAGCTCCATGACGTTCGCGGGTATTGCTTATCCGCACTACTTTGAGCGTAAGCGACGAACTCAGGCGTGTGTAGAATCGCAAGTACGAATTCAGATGGAACATCCGCCTTGGGGCGTAAAACCAGCAGTTCTGTTGAGCACACACCGGCACCCGGAGCGATAACCGCTTTGTCTAGATAAGGCCGCAGTTTTCCGTAGAGCACGTCACCGCACTGAAAGACAAATGCGTTACTCTTAAATGCCTGAGGCAAGGCCCAACGAGCCAACAAAAACGCACCACTATCCACGTGCTCCAGTCCAACATAGATTGGCGCACCCGACTCGGTGGGAAGTGCACTCGCTGAAGAGAGAGTGCACAGGTCGGCAAGAACTCCGTCGTTCCATGAAACGAGTGAAGTGGTTGCAATCACTTGGGCTGCACCTCCAACGCTGAAAAGACTTTCACCATTTCAGCGTTTAATTTGCGAGCTACCTGCTCAAACCGAGTGAGGTCAGCCAAGATGACGCTAAGGCTGCGGTCGGAAGAATTATCGACTTCTGCCGCCACAAACCTCGACGGACTCAGGTTATAGTCGTTCGCAGCGGCCTCCTCCGTCGTGATGGTTTTCACGAAGCCGGGTAGGTCGGCGCCAGCGTGGTAGGCGGCGGCGATCTTTTGCACGGCCTCGGTCGGCAGGTAATTTTTCGGCGTGCCTTTGCGCGCTTCGCCTGCGGCGTTGACGAGGGTGATGCGGCCCCGGCGGTCCTTCGGCTTTCCGCGCCGCAGGAAGACGATTACGCCGGGGGCGGTGGTGTTATAAAAAAGGTTGTCGGGCAGAAGGATGACGCCGTCGATCAGGTCCTGCTCCACGAACCACTTCCGGATGGCGCGTTCCTTGTCCTCGTTCTTGCTCCCGGAGCCGCGCGAGACGGCTCCCGTGTCGAGCACGACGGCCGCGCGACCGCCCTCGGCGAGGCAGGCCGCCGTATGTTGCAGCCAGGCCCAGTCGCCCTTGCCGGAGGTGTTGCCTCCCTGGCGTTCGAAGCGGTCGAAGCCGTCGTTTTCAAACACGTCGGGATCGAAGTTTTGGTTCCACATCGGATTGGCGATGATGAGCGGGAACTGGCGCAGGCGGGTGCCGTCGGAGGCGCGAAACTTGGGGTTGCGCATGGAATCGCCGCGCACGATCTCGGCCTGGAGGTCGTGGATGATGACGTTCATCCAGGCGATGGCGTAGCTGGAGCCTTGCAGCTCCTGGCCGTGAAGGCGCAGGGGGAGTTTCTTAGCGGCAGGATCGTTTTTTTCCGCGACGAGCTGGAGCTTGATGAGCAAGCCGGCGGAACCGCAGGCGTAGTCATAGGCGTCCTCCCGGGGGCGGGGGCGGAGAATCTCGGCCATGAGAAAGCCGACTTCGGTGGGGGTGAAAAACTCGCCCGCGCTCTGGCCCGCGCCTTCGGCAAATTTCCGGAGGAGATATTCGTAGCAGCGGCCGAGGAAGTCGGGCTCCACGTCCTTCAAGCCGAGGCGGTAGCGGGGATCGGAGAGGATTTCGATCACGCCGCGCAGGGCGGAATCGCTGATCTCGCGTTCGCCGCCGGCACCGACGTGGTTGAAGTCGACCTGGTCGATGATGCCGAGGAGCTGGGTGTTTTGGCGGGCGACGGCGCGGGTGGCGGTCGTCACATGCTCGCCGAGCGTCACGGGCTTCTTTCCCGCAGGCCAAGCGAAGGCCTCGCGACCGGAGAGCACGGGCCAGCGGGCCTCGGGCGGGAGGTAGAAACGCACAAGTCCATGATCGGCCTCGATGAGCGTGCGTGCGGTGCCTCCATCGCCGTAGGTCTCGGTAAGCCGCGCCACCTCATCGTCGAAGACGTCGGAAAGGCGTTTTAGAAAGACGAGCGGAAGCAGGTAGTCCTTGAACTTGGGCGCATCCTTTTCGCCTCGGATGGCGCAGGCGGCATCCCACAGCATTTGCTCCATGGATTTGTTTCCCAGGACGGTGGAGCGCTGAAGACCGCGGCGTGATTTGGAAGGTGTTGTGGATGAACCCGCGGTGACAGAAGCCTGACCGGAATCGGAAGCCTCGGCAGAGATATCCAGCTCTTCGGCAAGTTTGATGATGGATTCGCGCTGAGCTCGCTGGGGAGATGACTTGCCGCTCTCCCAACGATTTACCGTTGCAAAGGATACGCCCAGACGGGCGGCAAGTTGTTCCTGGCTCCATCCTTGGCTCTGGCGAATGCGTGGAAGGGTCTGAGTTGGGTTCACAATGCTATAAATGTTATAACAAACATTATGTCAATTCTGTTCTGTAACCTGTCCCATATCGTGTCCTGGCGGAGCCTTGGTGCAGCGGAAGGTGGGACGCGAGCCGACGCACCTCGGGCAGGCGCAAACCGCCCGATGCCGCAGCCCCGGCTTCGCCGGCCGACGGGTCTCCTGGGATTTCCAAAGAAACTGTTAATCTTTCTTATTTGAAGGGCAGGATGTGCCGATTTGACATGCGCGGTACAGTACCACCATCTCATCTACCACATGCATCGGCTAACACTGATGCGGGAAGAAGGAGTTACGATGCCGTCCCTTGGGGCGGCATCAGCCGTTTTTGGGCATCGGCATAACGGCGCTGGTATTTCTTCCTCTCGTGACCGCGCTCTACCAAAAACGTCGCACTCTTTTTTTTGAGCGGTCGAAGGCGGGCTGATGGGGCTTGCCTGTAGCGGGCCGGGTGCTTGGGTCGGAACTGTGGAGCCACCGGCAGAACATTTTTCAGACATCGCGATATCGCCTCACGGTGTGTTGTTGATGGAGGTCCTTCCAAGCGACAGCCCCTGGCTCGACGCGGCCATTGCGCGGCGGATGAGAGATTCGCTGCATGAAGCTCCGGCCGCCGGTCTTCTGCACTTGGCGACGCATGAGCTCGATTCTTTCGTGCCGCAGGCGGCGACGTGGTGGCGCAATTTCGGCCGCCTCTACGTCACGCGTCTCTGCCATACTCCGAACCTGGATCAGGCCCGGGAATTTGCAGCCATCCCGGTTCCATCTGAGAGCGAACTCGCCGCTTTGATCGATGCCGCCCCGCCCATGCGCGGCGGCGAATATCTGAATACGACGCTGTTGGAGAGGCTTTGGCTGGAGCTCGATGCCCTGGTCAGAGCCCAAATCGCCAGCCATGAGGGCGGGGCTTCAGCGTGGCTTCAGGAAGCCAATCCGCTCTGGCGCCTGATCGGCCGGGTGACGTTTCACCTGGCGGAACAGAAGAACAATCCCGAGCACCCCTTCGCCTTCATGGCGAGCTATGCTTCGCGTTTGTCCACCCAGTCGCGAGTGCAGCATTTGCCGCTGGGGCGCGCCCTCCAGGAATTTGCCGGCGCGCAGAACAGGGCCGGTTTGCTAAAGCTGCTTTCACCGGTCGAGAAGGCCGCGGAGAAGAGCGAGCTGATCCGCCAGTTGCTGGATTCCCGGCGTATTTTCAAGGCCCTCGCCTGGCGTCCGGCTGAGGCGTATCGGTTTTTACAGGACAGCCTTGTGTTTGAGGAGGCGGGCATCGTGGTGCGCCTGCCGGACTGGTGGAAAGACGCCCGGCCTTCCCGGCCCAAAGTCAGTGTGAGAGTGGGAAGCCAGCGCGTCACGGGAGTGGGGGCCGAGGCCCTGCTCGATTTCTCAGCCAGCGTGACGCTCGAAGGCGAAGCGCTGACCCCGGAGGAGTTGAAACAACTTCTGTCATCGGCAGAGGGCCTGGTCTTTGTGCGCGGACGCTGGGTTGAGGTGGATGCGGGGAAACTCCGGGCCGCGCTCGATCATTGGAAAGACGTGCAGCAGCAGGCCGACGAGGGAGGCATCTCTTTCTTTGAGGGCATGCGTCTGCTTTCCGGATTTTCAACCGCAGGAGGGAAGGCTGCCCCGGGGGCTTCCGATGCCACGGAGACAGGGCGGGAATGGGCGGGACTGGAAGCCGGAGATTGGCTCAGTTCCGTTCTGGAGACGCTGAGGGACCCGGCGCGCCTGAAGTTGCAGCAGGCCATTCCGGGTCTTCAAGCCACCTTGCGCCCCTACCAGCAAACGGGGGTGCAATGGCTGTGTTTCATCTCACACCTTGGCCTTGGCGGCTGTCTGGCGGACGACATGGGCCTGGGCAAGACGGTCCAAGTGTTGGCCCTGCTCTTGTTGCGCAAGGCGGAATGGCCCTCGGAAAGGGCGCGCAGACCCAGCCTGTTGGTGGCGCCGGCTTCCCTTCTAGCTAATTGGAGAACGGAGATAGCCCGCTTCGCATCCGCACTCCGAACGGTGACCGTGCACCCCTCCGAAGGCACGACTGAATTGCCCGGCAATAACGCACAGACTGCCTTCCCCGATGTGGATTTTGTGCTCACCACCTATGGCATGGTCTCCCGTCTGGAGAAGCTGCGAAAGCAGGACTGGGATCTGGTCGTACTCGACGAAGCACAGGCGATCAAGAACGCGGAAACGCGCCAGACTCGCGCCGTCAAGGAGCTGAAAGCCTCGGCCCGTTTCGCCCTCACCGGCACGCCCGTCGAAAACCGCGCTTCGGATCTTTGGTCGTTATTCGACTTCATCAACCCGGGGCTGCTTGGCTCCGCGAGAGATTTCGGCCAGTATATCCGGGCACGCGATTCAGCGGCACAGCCCGACTACTCAGGTATCAGAAAGCTGACAAAGCCCTACATCCTTCGCCGGCTGAAAACCGACAAGCGCGTCATTTCCGACCTTCCCGAGAAAACAGAACTCTCCGCCTGGTGCGGGCTGTCTTCCGCGCAGGCCGCCTTGTACGGGAACTCCGTGGAGGAGCTGAAATCGGCCATCGAGAATGCGGAGGGCATCCAGCGCAAGGGGTTGGTGCTGGCATTCCTCATGCGCTTCAAGCAGATCTGCAACCATCCGTCTCAATGGCTTAAGGACAATGTCTATGCGCCCGAGGCCAGCGGCAAGTTCGCCCGCCTGCGCGAGCTCGCCGAGGAAATCGCCGAGCGCCAGGAAAAGGCGCTCGTGTTCACCCAGTTCCGGGAAATCACCGAACCCCTGGCGGATTTCCTCGCCGGAATTTTCCGGCGCCCCGGCCTGGTGCTCCATGGCGGCACGCCCGTCCCCAAACGCCGGGAAATGGTCGATGCCTTTCAGCGGGATGACGGGCCTCCCTTTTTTATTCTTACGGTGAAGGCGGGAGGGACGGGCCTCAATCTGACTCAGGCCGCGCACGTCCTTCATTTCGACCGCTGGTGGAATCCCGCCGTCGAAAACCAGGCCACCGACCGCGCCTTTCGCATCGGGCAAAAGAAAAACGTGCTTGTTCACAAGTTTGTCTGCCGGGGCACCGTGGAAGAGCGGATCGACCGCATGATCGAGGAGAAGAAAGCCTTGAGCGCCGAACTGCTCGAAGGAGGCGGGGAGAAACTGCTTTCCGAGATGAGCAACGACGAGCTGATGCGCTTTGTCTCCCTTGACCTGCAGCGAGCCACTGCGACATAAGATCGACATGTTCAGATCCTACTACGGTTTTCACCCTTATGTCCCGGTGGCGGTGCGCCGCAGGAACGCCGAGAAAGAGGCGGCCGGGCTTCAAAAGAAAGGGACCACCATCGAGCCTGTTCGTCCCGAGGGAAAGATTATCGCCCGGTCCTTCTGGGGCAAAGCCTGGTGCACCAATCTTGAATCTTACAGCGACTACGCAAACCGGCTCCCGAGAGGGCGCACCTACCTGCGCAATGGCTCCGTCGTGCATCTGTCGATAAAGAAGGGTCGCATCGAGGCCCTGGTCAGCGGGTCCTCCCTCTACAAGGTCGCCATCGGCATCAAACCCTTTCCCGCGGAGAAGTGGAAGGTCCTCTGCCAGCAATGTGCCGGAGAAATCGGCTCCCTCGTGGACTTGCTACAGGGAAAACTCTCGGATCGCGTCATGTCCATAATCACACGGCACGAGACGGGGCTATTCCCCTCGCCTTCCGAGATCGATCTCGACTGCTCTTGTCCCGACTGGGCCGACATGTGCAAACATGTGGCGGCCGTGCTCTACGGAGTGGGAACCCGGCTCGATGCGAAGCCGGAGCTTCTTTTCACGCTGCGCTCGGTGAATCAGAACGACCTGATCGCCCATGCCGCCTCCGCCACCCAGTTCATCGGTTCGGCGGCTGGCACGCCCGGAGAGGCCGAGCTGGACGAGTCCGAGGTGTCCGCACTGTTCGGCATCGAAATCGATCAGGCGAGCGCATCGGCACCGCCGCAAAAGCCGGTCATTGCGAAGCGGAGCCGGGCAGCCGATCCTCAACCGGCCACTCCCGTTAAAAAGAGATCCACGGTAGTGAAAAAACAGAAACCCAAGGCGGCGAAGAAAAAGGTTAAAAGCAAAAAAAAGGCTCGTGGAGTCCGCGGCCGCTGAGCTACGGGCGCAACAAGACAGCCCGACGAATCGAACCTTAGTTTCTTCGCTTCTTCGCAGTTCAAACCACCTGCTTTTGCTGTCGGCGGTAGCGATGCGGAGTCGTGCCGTAGTGCTGGCGGAACACCGCGAAGAAACGCGATGGTTTCGCATAACCGCAGTCCAGCGCGATCTCGAGCACGCTCTTGGAGGTGAGCCTCAGCTCCTTGCCGGCGTATTCCATCCTGGCGGCGGTCACCAGTTGGCCGGGAGTTTTGCCCAGATGGAGCCGGAGCGACCGGGAGACATGCTCAGCACTCCGGCCCGCAGCACGCACAAGACCCGCCACTCCCATCGAGAATACCTCCGGTTGCCGCAACTGAAGACAGGCGGCAAGCAGCCAGTCCGGAGCGTCGCCAAACGACTCGCCGCTTCGATGAGTATCCAGCAGCGCCAGCAGATTGAGGATGAACCGCTCGGCGAATAACCGCGTATGCGGCGATTCGGACAATTCCTGCACCTCGGACGCCACACGACCGTACAGGAGACCCAGTGAAACGGTGAACGGCCGACTCGACGCCGGAAACACTTTCTGAATCTCCTCCGGGAATCGTTCGCGCAGGGAGCGCAGGGTCTCCATCGGGAAAGCCAGATTGGTAAACGTGAATCCCCCCGTCTGCCCGGCCAAGATTTGGTGTGCGTCATCGGGCCGGATAAAAACGAGATCGCCGCGCTTCAGCAGTTGCTCGGTCCCGTTGACCTTGTGCACGCAACAGCCTTCATCGACCCAGAAGATCTCCGGGAAATCATGGCCATGCATCTGGGGGAGAATATTCCTCCCCCACGTGACCCGGACGAGGTGCAATCCCGCTTCCGGTTCGGCGATCTTGTTCCAACGCAATATTATCATGGTCGCGGCAGGGCGGCGTCACCGGCCGTCCGGCTCGTTTCCGCCCCAGCCCAGCATCAAATTACAGGAGTTTTTTGTCAACCCAGGGGCTGCCGGACCCGGCCAAAGCATGAGATACTCCATCGTAAATGAACACCATCGCCGATGCGAGCGTCTCCACCCCAACGCCTGCCGGACTCGCGGATCCGTTTGCCGCCGAGTTTCTTTTCGATGCGGCGTGGACGGAACATGCGAACAGCCATCCCGCCATCCGCGAGGCCGCCTGCCTGGCGGCGCAGTTCCCCGCCTGTCTTTCTCCGATCGACCCGGCGGATCTGCTGGCCGGACGGTATTATGCGACTCCGGGCGTCGGCAAGCCGGTGAGGGAACACCGCAATCACCGGCACCCATGGAAGGCGCTCAAGTACAGGATGCCTGCACTGGGCTTTGCGGCGCTTCGTCCCGGCTGGGGGACCTCGCCGATTTACTTCTTCGACGAGCGCCTCCTGCGGCGGAAAATCGAGGAGGCGAATCCCGACGCCGACACGCTCGCGCGCCTGGAATTGCTGATCGAGCGATGGCGCGCGAAGGAGCCGATGGCGCTCTGCCGCGCGGCGATGCCCGCCGATATGGCGGCGGCTCTCCCTTTCGACGACCTCGACTCCGATGCGACAGCGCATCCGGCTTACCCCCTGATCCGGTTCACGGGGCCTATGATGGATTTCGACACGCTCGTGAAGGACGGCCTGCCCGGGTTGCGGCGGCGCCTCGCCGACCGGCTGCTCCATTCCTCGCGGGATGGCGACGAGGCCAGCCTGCTCACCGCAATGTCCCGCGCGCTCGACGTGCTGGCGGGTGTCTGTCGCTTTTATGCGCAACAAGCGCGAGCCCTGGCAGAGGCAGGTGGCTACCTGGCGGTAAATCATCTCCAACTGGCGTTCGCGCTCGAACGGCTGCCGGACCATGCGCCGGATTCACTTCTGGAGGCGATGCAACTAGTCCTGCTCTACGCCACCGTCGCCACCGCCTACAGCTTCGGACGGATGGACGAGTACTTTGGCGATCTGCTCGCGGCGGATCTCGATTCCGGGCGGCTGACCGAAGCCGAGTCCCTCGCGCTGATCGAAAGCTTCTGGCAGATCGTCGCGGACTGCGGCGCGCCCTTCGACAACCGGATCATCATCGGCGGGCGCGGACGCCGGAATGCGGCAAACGCCGATCGTTTCGCACGCCTGGCTATCGAGGCGACGCGACAGGTTCAGGAACCGCTTCCGCAACTGTCGCTCCGGTTCGACAGCGTCTCCTCGCCGGACCTGTACCAACGCGCGATGAAATCCATCGGCGAGGGGCGCACGTTCCCAATTCTATACAACGACGATGTCAACATCGCCGCGGTCGAAGAGGCAATGGGCGTCTCCGCGAGCGATGCCGCGCAGTACGTTCCCTACGGCTGCGGCGAATATGTGATCTACCGGAAAAGCTTCGGCACGCCGAGCGGCATCATCAATCTGACCAAAACGCTCGAATGCGTGCTCCGCAACGGTGAGGAGAAATTGGGCGGGCGAAAGGCCGGCCTGCAGCTCGGGCGGCTTGAGGATTTCCGCACCTTCGACGAACTCTGGCAGGCCTACGCCGCCAACGTGGAATACTGGCTCGGCCACCTCGCCGCACAGCAGAAATGGGAATACGACTGGGCGGGTCGCGAAGCCGGGTGGCTCTTCTTCAGCATGCTCTATGAAGACTGCATTGCCCGCGGACGAAACCTCTTCGCAGGCGGCGTCCGCCATCTCGGCGGGACCATGGAGTCCTACGGCCAGATCAATGCTGCCGACAGCCTGACGGCGATCAAGCGACTCGTTTTCGACGAAAGAAAAATCTCGGGGGCAACGTTGATGCAGGCGCTCGATGCAGATTTCGTCGGTGCCGAGGACATCCGCCGCCTTCTGCTAGCGGCTCCGAAATACGGCAACGACGATCCGGTCGCCGACGACATGCAGGTGCGTGTGCACGAGCATGTCTGCCGGACCACGCGCGATCTGGCGCGCCAGGTCGGGCTCGATTCGTATCTTGTCGTCATCATCAACAACCTGATGAATACGGTGCTGGGCCGGCATTGCCTGGCTTCGCCGGATGGACGGAAACGAGGCACTCCGCTCGCCAATGCCAATAACCCGGCTCCGGGAATGGATCGCAGCGGAGTCACGGCGTTTCTGAACTCGCTCGTCAAGCTGGACCCGTCCATCCACGCCAGCTCCGTGCAGAATATGAAGTTTTCGCGCGAGATGTTCTCACGCGAGCTGCGTCCCAAGCTCGATGCGCTGCTGGACACCTACTGGAGAAAAGGGGGCACGCAGGCCATGATCAACGTGCTCAATCGCCGCGATCTCGAATCCGCTCTGCGTGAGCCGGAAAAATACGCTAATCTGATGGTGCGGGTCGGCGGGTTCAGTGCGCGTTTCGTGGACCTCGCCCCGGACGTTCAACAGGAAATCCTGGCACGGACTCTTTACTGAACATGAATTCCGCGCGTCGAGCAGTGATCTTCGATATCCAACGCTGCTCGCTGCACGACGGCCCCGGCATCCGCACCGCTGTTTTTATCAAAGGCTGTCCGCTGCGCTGCAAATGGTGCCATAACCCGGAGGCGCTTTCTCCGCGTCCCCAGTGGATGGATGGCCCCACGCCCGCCGAATCCGGACGGATGGTCGGCCGGGAAACAGGCATCGAGGAAATTCTCGAGTTGCTCGAACGCGACCGGACGTATTTCGAACTCTCCGGAGGAGGGTTGACCCTTTCCGGTGGCGAGCCGATGAGCCAGTTCGACTTCACCCTGGCATTGCTCCAAGCCGCAAAAAACGCCCGCTTCCACACCTGCCTGGATACGTCCGGCGAGGCTCCCTGGAAGCGATTTTCCGAGACGCTTCCGTTTGTGGACCTGTACCACTACGATTACAAAGCGACCGGCCGTGAGCTCCACCACGAGCTTGTCGGCAGCAGCGGAGATCGAATCCGTGAAAACCTCCTGCGGCTTCTCGAACTCGGCGCGCCCGTTATCCTCAGGTGCCCTCTGGTTCCGGGCATCAACGACCAGGACGAACATCTGCGCACAATCGCGAGCTTCGCGGCAGCCCACCCCTGGATGAAAGTCGATATTTTGCCATACCACGAGCTGGCGCGGGACAAACGGCGCCGTCTGCACATGCCCGAGATCACACTGGAGACCCGTACTCCCGCCGCTTCCGATATGCAGCACTGGCGCGATGTGCTGATTGGCGGCGGCCTCCCGGAGAATCAGTTGATTGGATCAGCAGGCTGAGAGCGTAAGTGGAATAAGGTTTCTGATGCTGATAGCCGGCAGCCGGAATCTGCAGACTGAGTTAACTGCAAAGAAACGAAGAAGCGAAGGATCGACCCTTTGTTTCTTCGATTCTTCGCAGTTCAAATCCAGTGTAGGAAACGTCTCAGTACGCCTTCCAGGGCCACTGGACGCAGCCGTCGATGTCGCGGATGAGGGCGAAGTCCACTTTCCCTTTCATGACGAAGGGGAAGACCTCCGCGGCTGCTGGAAGAAGGGCGCGGGCGGCGTGCCAGGATTTTCCCGAGACATACACGTCATCGACAAGGAGGATACGCTTCCAAGCCGTTACATCCGGCGGCGGGGCGAGCAACACGGGAGCTTCGTGCCTCGGTTCGTTCGCCTCGTCGCGATAGTTCAGCGCGATCACCCTCAATTCCAACCCGAGTTTCCTGGCAACCAGCGCCGCCGGCACCACGCCCCCGCTGGCAATGCCCACCACGCCGTCGAGCCGGGCGGGGAATTCCCAGCGATCAAGCCGCGCGCAAAGATCGATGAAGCTGAGGGAATGCATGGGAAGCCAAAACAAGGAGTTAGGAGTTAGAATCTAGGAGCTAGAATTCGGAGCAATTTGCCACAAAAAGGCACAAAAAATTCAG
>JBAZHQ010000041.1:0-19090 GCA_041652235.1 Opitutaceae bacterium
GAGCGCCTCGGCGATGGCGACACTCAGATCCAGCGGCTCGAGCTTTACATATGATTTCCTGGAGAACGTGAGAATTTGAGCCACGAGATCCCTGGCGCGCAGGCCTCCGTTTCGGATTTCCATCAATGCCTCCTTCAAATCGGGGTCCAGGTCGGGCGTTAGGGAGGCGAGCTCGCAGTATCCGAGGATTCCCGTGAGAATGTTGTTGAAGTCGTGAGCGATGCCGCCGGCGAGCGTGCCCAGGCTCTTCATTTTGCGGGCCTGAAAGAGCTGCGCCTCAAGACGACGCTGGCGCTCCTGGTCGGCGAGCCATTCGGTGATATCTTCCTCGAGAACGAGAAGACTGAGGACATTCCCTTCCGGGCCGCGAATGGGAGAAAGCGTGGCACGGGTATGCACGATGCGGCCATCCTTGTGGCGATGGGCCAGAGTCCCATTCCACGACTCTTCGGCTGCAAGCGTTGCGGAGATCTGATCGATGACTGCTTTGGGGACAATGTCGGAGCGCAGGGTATTGATATTGCGGTCCATCAATTCCTCCCGGGAATAACCGCACATGGCGCAATAGCAGGGATTGGCATAGGCGATGGTCTCATCGGGCTTGGTCAGCAGCACGCCGACCGGGCTTTGTTCGACGGCCTGCGACAAGCGGCGCACTTCCTCGATCTGGATGGCCAGGCGGGCGTTGGTTTCGTTGAGCTCGCTCGTGCGTTGGTTTACGAGACGCTCGAGACGAACCTTCTCGCGGCGCTGAAGGATGGAAGCAATCTTTAGAACGCTGAGGATGGAGCCGACTCCCACGGCAAGATACATGAAATACGCCCATTTTGTGCGGTACCACGGCGGGAGAATCGTAAATGGAATCGCGGCTTCCGTGCCCGTGAAGCTGCCGGATTTTGGGCGCACGTGCAGCACATAGCTGCCCTCCTTGAGGCGGTTGAAGGCTGTGGAGCCCGCGCTTCCCGCCTCATCCCAGTTCTTGGCTCCTCCCTCAAGCATGACTTCGAAAGAGGTTGATGAAGAGAGACTGCCTCCCGTGGCGGCATAGTGCACCAAGAGAGAATTGTCGGAATACGGCAAAGCACGCAGGCTCTCATCCCCCGGGGGAAAAATCCTGCCGCTGGAAGGAAGGCAGATCGAGCTTACCATAGCCCGCAGCGGCAGCTTCGGGATGGACGGCATGGACGGATCGTAACGGATAAGCCGCCCGTTATGATGCATCCAGACCACTCCATTGGCTTCAGAGGTGAACAGGAAGGGATTGAATCCGGGGATCATTTTTTCACCACTGTCGCTCAGGAT
Source organism: Opitutaceae bacterium (assembly GCA_041652235.1). GTDB lineage: Bacteria > Verrucomicrobiota > Verrucomicrobiia > Opitutales > Opitutaceae > MWDT01. The sequence continues at coordinate 1,303 of JBAZHQ010000041.1, forward strand.
GCCATCCTTCCTGGCGAGCACACGGACTGTTTGACTTGCGGTGATCCAGAGCCGGCCTTTGGAATCGAGAGAGGGGCGGCCCTCGATATCTTTCAGATTGGGAAGGCGGCGCATGAAATCCGTATCGGGTTCGAAGCGTTGCTTCACTTCGTCGAAGCGAAGTATCGTGTTGCTGGGAATGTTGAAGCGGATGTTCCCGTCGATCGAAAAGACATGTACCCAGCCGACCAGCAGGCCGTCGGATATCCCAAACTTTTCGAATTGAGGCACTCCATTCGAGATCCTTACGCGGCCGATGCTGCCATTGCCAAGTTCGAGCCAGACCGAGCCATCCTTGTCTCCATCCGAGATGTAGGCTTTGTCCAACTCCGGGGCGGGGTGGCTTTCGATATCAAACCCTCCCTGGATAGGTTTCAGCCAGCCGATTTCTCCCTTGGCCGCGTACAGCCAGCGCCCCTCGATGGGTTGCGAATGAAGAATGCAGAGATTGACGGTGGACGGAGCGAAAGAATGCCAGCCTGCGTCATCCCGATAAAATCCGCCCCGATCGCTGCCGATTACCGGCATGCCCATTGCGCCCGAGAAGGAGAAGGCACGCCAATCGCGTGGAGAATCGACCTCGAAGCCGGTGAGCCGTCCTTGGGCGCTGTAAATGCCGCGGAGAATCCGTCCGTTGGCCCTGAACCAGAGTTTCCCATCGAAGCGGTGCACATTGGTGGTTGAGATCCCTACGTTGACGAGCCTCTCGAAATACGAGAGCCTGGAGGGGAATTCCACGCGCACAATCCCGTCGTCCAAAAGGCCCCATATGATTCCTCCGGCGGCAGGCAGCAGCTTCTTGATTCGCCACAGCCGGTTGTCGATGGAGCGGTCAAGGATCTGCACAATCGCCCCCTCCTTGTCGAAAAAGACGATGCCGACATTCTCAACTGCCGCCGCAAAGAAGCCGCCCTCGGTCCTGCAGAGACTATTGACCTTTGCCGAGCCGGTTAGCACATCGCTGCCTTTGAACGGCAGCAGGCGTTCTCCATCGAAAAGCTTCAATCCTCCATCGCTAACGCCGACCAGCATCGCATGGGGGCCGAAGGGAGTGGAGCAGAAGATGGCATCTTGAGGAGTGATGGAGTCCGAGTAAGCGACGGATTCCGCATTCTTTTCGCTCAGAAGCCATAGCTGGCCGGTGGTGCCATCGCTCAGGTAGAAAGAGCCATCAAGGCGGAACATATGATTGTTACTGACAGCATAGCCCATGACGCAGGGTTCCCGCCCTGGCTTCCATCGAGTCAGAGAACCGCTTCCGCTGTGCCAGAACCATTCGCCGTCTGCATCGTTTACAAAGAAGAATACGGGTGCCGAGGAACGTTTCGCTGCTGGCAAGACATTCATCGGATGTCCCCGCCACTCAGCCATGCCGGAGAATTCCACGCGGGCGAAGTCGCCGCGCATCCCCACATAGATGGCTCCGTCTTTGTCCACGGTTACCATTTCACCGGTGATTGGCGGACTATTCGCCGCCAGGCGGAAAACTTCCCAGCGGGTGCCGTCGCCCAAGGCTATTTTCTTTCCCCCGTAAACGAGAATCCGGCCATCGGGCATCAGATGCATATCGGCGGGGGCGGAGTCGAGCCCCAGAGCGTCCTGGCTGCGTATCGTAAACAAGGGAATGCCGGCCTCCAACAGGCCTGGAGCGGCAGCATCGATCCGGCGGGTTTGCGCGCTCGTTTCGAAGCTCAAGGCCACATAAAACACAAGCCCGAGAAGCACACCGAAACAGGTGCTATGCCTTAGGCTCATCCGGCATCTGCGGAATGCCGAAGCGGTCGACATGAAAAACTGCAGAATGGTTAGGGCTCGAAGGTTAACTAAAGCGATGCTGTGAGTATTAGAATCACCCCTCCCTTGCAAGGGTGCTCCAATACGTAGGAGTGCTACCTTCGGTCCGATTATGCTTTCAGAGCGGTCTGCGTCTCATCCGATCCTTGGAGCATGCGGAACAAGAGCCAGGCTGCCAGGCTGCAGCCGATGAGTGCGACGAGATTGCCCAGGTGGGAGCCGGAGTATCCCGGAACAACGATATCCCAGACTATTTTCGTGAGGACTCGTGCGAAAAAGATAGGCACCAGGATCGAACGGTGGGTTCTCAGGATGAGCGCATCGACGAGCGGGAAAGCCGCGGCATATGCCACGCCCGACAAAGCCATGGCAAGCCAGGTGTCGCTGTTCATGGCGCATCCGCTGAGCAGGCCTAGCACGGCAAAGGCTGTTCTCCTGGCGCGGGGCGAAGGGAACTGCTTGTTCACGTAACCATACACGCAAAGGGCGCAGAGCGTTGCGGCGAAGAATCTGTCAATCTGCCCCATGCTGCTTAGCGCGAGGAGGGCGGAGTTGGCGCCGTCTATCCCCGCATGCCAGGGGAAATCATGAGGCTTGCATAGCTCGATCAGTCTTTTTGCCAGCATTGCGATCATTCCCACCGCAAGACCGAGCCAGACAAATGACCCTGCTCTCGAATTGGGTCTGGCGAGCGATTCGGCGTGCTGCTGTCCGGCAAAGAGCCCGACCAGCGAGGAGAAGATGAGAGCCCAGGCGACCTGAAGCGCGCTCATGCGCACCAGTTGGAGGGTGAAGCCCTCGTTTGTGGAGAATCCCATCATGGCTGCAGGCATGCCGTTGGCTATCCCTGCGCAGGTCAGGAGCAGATACGCCGCACCACACGCCAGGAAGGCCTTAACATTGAAGCGCGATGCCATCCAGTCGCGCACAGCGGTGATAATTGCGGCGAGACAGACGATCATGAGCACGAAACTGATGACTCCTTGAACGATGTCGCGGACCACGCCTTTTGTTCGATCTGCCCTCGACCAGTCTTCAGGCACAAAAACAAAACGACCGTGCCCGCCGAATGCATCCCCTCGCACTCTGATCCATACTCGAGCGTCTCCCTGCTTCAGGACAATCGAGGGATCGGTCCAGACAAAGAGCCAGTCCTTCCGGTTGGGGTGCTTCTCCTCGGTGGAAGTGACAGCCTTGAGCTTGGATGCATCGATTCCGTAGATGCGTTTCAACTCTCGTTCCGCGATGCTGCGGGCCGCATCTGCGGCGAGTTGAGCGCCGGGCCGCTGTTCAGGCAACTGATGCCTATAGCGAATAACCGAGCTGTCGTTGCCGATGTTGACCCCGTATTCCTCAGCGCGATCGGGGAGGGGCATATCGGGCCGCACAAAACGCACGCTCCAATGGGGACAGGCGAGGGTGTTGCCGAGAAGTTTCTTGACGCTCTCCTCCCCGGAGCTTTGCCAAACCATCTTCCACTCGATGTCGGAGTCGGATTGGGCGATGGCGAGGACCTTCCATTCGGGCCCAAGCTTGACCCCTTCTTTTTCAAGCGCGCTTCGTGCCGCAGCGATGGCCTCCGCTTTTCTGATGCCGATGCCCGGCATATCGGGAGTGGCGATGCTTTCCCAAAGCCAGATAGGCGCCGCTATGATTCCCGCCGCCAGCAGCACGCGGGTTGTGCTCGCAAGCAGGGGGCTTGCCTGGAGTTTCTGAACAACGAGCTTCGGGGTGGCGATTCGCGGAGCCCAGGCCCGGTATCGAAGGGCTTCGGGAAATTCCAGCCATCGGCCGGCCCGGAGCCGGGCGGCGATCACGAGCGCCAGCGGTAGTCCGGCCAATGCAAGCACGATGATGGAATTAACCCCTGCGCTTGCGGATCGAGAAACGAAGAGAGGCAAAGACATTAGCACCACGTCATAGAAGAAATGAATGAGGATGCCGGGTAGCAGTCCGAGCGACAGATACAATCCTCCCAACACCAGGGCTGGGCCGGTCAACTCGACGAGGCGTGCCCAGGCGGGCTGGTTGGGGTAGTTGGCGTGGCAGGCGCCGAAAACGACGGCTTGGAGCATCAATATCGCCGAGACCCAGAGCCACAAACGCCCGAAGCGCCGTCCCAGGATGACTGCCCAAGCCAGGGGAACCGCCCTGAAAAGACTCTCCTCGATCACACCGGCCTGCAGCGCGTTGGTGAAAGGCGCTAGCCATGGAGCGGGCGTGCTCAAAATGCCCGGGTTGGAAAGAGGGGAGGAGGGCATCCACCAACCCAACTTAGAGGAGCCGACGCTATATGCCCACACGAGGTAGGCGAACCAGAGGCCCGATAGGAGGTAGCCCGCCGCCACGCGGCCAAAGATTTCCCGGCTGGCTCCGGCCTTGCTCGACAGTACGCGCCAAAGCTGCGGTTGCGAGGGGAAGGCTTCGCGGCTCAGGTTTTCCGCAGCGGTCAGGGCGAGAACCGCGGTGGCGAAGAGCAAGAGTCCGCTGGAGACGGCTCCCAGCACTCTCTGCATGATAAAATCGGAAGCGGAAAGCGCGGTATCGTAATCGAACCAGGCAAGGGGCAGGAAATTCAATGAGGAAAGAAATCCCAGTGTGCCGAGCACAGCGCTGATGGCGACAGGGCGGCGCCATTCGAGCCCTCCCTTCCTTCCCAGCATTACCAGGCCGGCAATGGAACCGCCGGCTATGAGACCAAGCATCATCGCGATGTTGGCGCCCGCCTGGATTGTGTTGTTGGCGGAGCGCATCGACTCGTAGCGGCGGAAGAAGTCGTCGGGTATCCTTACGGAGGTATCCACTCCGCAAACACGATCTCCGCGAACCCGGATGACGACCAGGTCGCGGCCCGCGCCCAGCAGCTTGTTCGGGCGTTCGTAGGTGAAGGCATGGTCGATGCGGCCGGAAACAGTCCGGTTATCCTTGCTCTCGATCGGCTTGTAGGAGCTGAGACCCACGCCGTAGCCGGGTGCGGCCTTTTCGGCGATGGCGCGGGCTTCGGTTTCGCCAAGGGCGGCGCCCGGAGCAGACTCGGGCAGTTTCTCGAAGAAGCCGGCGAACTTTCCGTCCGGCTTGAAGAAGACGCTCGTCTCCGAGGCATCGTTCTCCCGGTATAGTCTTACGACCCAGCGGTACGGCGTGATGCCGCCTTCATCGAGCAGGCGACCCAAATTTCCCCGCCCTCCGGCTTCGAGCTCGATGAAATTGCATAGCGCCTCATTGGTCGTGAAGAGCGTGGCGTTCTTGTGAGCGGACTTCGGACTCCATCCGTGGGCGCGCGCCAGCTCCTCTGCGGCGGCTGTTGCCGCGGCGCAATCCATCTTGATCTCAATCCTCAGGATGGGGATGGCTTTCGAGAAGTTGATCCATGCGTAGGTTGAGCAAAGTGCGCAGATCGCGCACAGGCTGATCCACAGGATGGGTTTGTGTGTGGGCTTCATAAGGGGCAGCAGCCGGTTCAGAAGCCGAGACCGGCTGCTGCGAAGCTGCCATGGCAAGCTCAGAGCAGCGAGAATGGGTCTCTAAGGGGACGCAATAAATTGGACCCTTAGGGTGTGACGTCGTAGATCTCGGTGAGGACGACGCCGGAGGCGGAGCCCTTGGCCGTGGCGACGGCTGTGAAAGCACCGCCGGTCTGACTCACCACGAATGCGGAGTCTTTGGTGTTCAGATCGACCACATTGTTGGTTGTAACACCCAGGGGACTGCCGCCGAGCGCATGCGCGGCAATGACGGCGGCGCGGTTGGCGGAATCCAAATACCAGTCGTCGTTCTCGAGCACGATCGATGCCTCCGGATATCTTCTGAGGGTCACCAGCGGATCGGCAATTGCTCCAGGAACACCAACGAGCGAGGGGCCGACCGCCTGGACGAGCAGGCTGCGGCTTGCACCTTCGGTGATGAAGCCGGCGATCATGGGTTCGCCACCGGTGCCTATCCTGCCGCGGGAGGAAATGGCGGTGAGCTTGGAGGCGGCATCCGTATCGAGATCATAAATCTCGACCAATCCCACGCCTGTGCCGGAACTGATGCCTCTTACAATCGCGGTATAGAGACCCGGGGGAAGCGTGACGATCATCGCCGCATCAAGGCTGTTTGCGGGCAACTGCGAGCCGATCGAAAGACTTGCCTGATCGATGGCGGTGGCGTCGTTGGTATTGTCCCACCAATTATCGTTCCTGGCGATGAGTTTTCCGGAAAGGGCGACCAGTTCGAGCATTGGATTGGGAAGGGGATTCGAAACTCCTCGGGATGAGAGAGTGGGGCCGACGCCGCGGATCAGGAGGCGTTTCGCGCCGGTGCCTCCGATGATGAAGCCGCCGATAAGAACGTCGCTGCCGGTGCCCACATAAGCGCGGGTCGAGAGGGCGTAGATCGAGCCTGCGGTTTTAGGCTGGGGCCCTGCTACGCGTTCGGAGGATTTGTACCACGTTTGCGGCCGGTTCGGATTGGCGCCGGGATGGCCATTGACCACAGGCATGCTCGTGGAACCGATATCCCCGGCGGCGCAATTGGCGAATGAGTTACCGTAGAGCCATGTGGTGAACACGACATCGCCTTGGCCGTAAGAATTGAAATTGATGCCGTTCTGTTCGCAGTCGTGAATCTCGTTGTTGATCACTCTCCCGCCCATCGTTGACATTTTTATGCCGTTTGCCCAACGGCCGTATCGGATATTGTAGATTTCGTTATCCTCGATCCAGATGTCGGGGTCCACCCCCGGCTTGAAGGTCAAGTCCGCCGACTCCATGCTAATTGCAGCTTCATTGTACTGGGTGTCGGTGCCCGGAGGGATGTCGTGTATCTTGTTACCGCGAACGGTGATGTGGTAGCTCTGCGACTTGACGTTTACGGCCTCGGAATTTCCGGTGTTATAGATCTCGTTTCCCTCGATCCATATGTACTCCTCATTCATCATGGGTGCGGAGCCGGAGCCGATGTAAATACCCTCCGCCCATTGCGGATTAGTATGGCCGGAGTCGTGGATCTTGCAGTTGATGATATCGACGTAGCGCGATGTGCCGCGGACATGGACCATTTCCTGTCCGGTGTCGCGAACATCGAGATTAATGAGGATGAAATGGTCGATGTCCGTGAGATAGAGGGGCTGATTGCATTTCTCAAACGTCAGCCCATCGAGCACGACATAACTCGAACTGCTGATCCTGGCCAGGTAGCCTTGCTGGTAGCTGGATCCGCGAACTATCGGTGTTGCGCCTGGCGCCGCCTTGATGATGAGCGGCTGGGCTTCCGTGAAATGCCTGCCGGAGAAACTGATTTGCGAATAGACGCCGGTGTTTAGCACCAGGGTATCGCCTCCGTTTGCCGCGTCGATCGCCGTCTGCAGGTTATCACCATCAGAGAGGGTGATGGTGGCGGCTTGCGTCATCGCAGGCGCCATGAGACAGCAGGTGAGGAGCAGTGCTCCCAGAGTCCGTTGTAGATTCCAAATAGACATGATGATTCTTTCCATTGGGGGGCGTCTGGTCGAAGCAACCGGATTCTTGCCAAGAGAATCAGGGCAAGGAGGTTGTCGCGACACAGACAGGGAGAACCGCTTGTAACCTGTTGTGATTACAGCGGTCAAATCCATTCTCCAGGCGGTGCGCTCCGCCTGGTTAGTCTGTAATTACTGCCACTTGAAAGCGGCCGTCAGCAATCCCGGGGTGGCAGCGCGAAGCGCCGAGTAGATTTCCTGGGCGTCGGCCGGTTTCGCGACGCGGGTCACGAGGTCGCGGATTTTCAATCGGCCGCCAGCCAGGAAGGACAACACCGCCTGAATATCGCGGGGTTGGATGTCGCGCGGGAAATGAACCGATAGCTCCCGAAAGAATGCCTGATGGTAATCGAAGATCACATTCTCCGCGTAGCTGCCCTGAATGATCAGGCGCACGGGTTCGGTGATCGAATTGTCCCAGGGCTTCATCTTTGCGAGCTGGATAGACTGCTGGAGCACCGGCGCGGCGCCGGTCGAGTCAACAACGACGTCAGCCCCGCCGGGCTGCAATGATTTGAAGGCGGCGACGAGTCCCTGGGTGGGGGCGATCGCTTCGATTCCCGCCGATTTCGCGGCCGCGACGCGGGTCGGATCCAGATCGGCCGCGACGACCCTGGCGCCTGCGAGTTTGTGGACCCGGGCCGCAAGCTGGCCGATGGGGCCAAGACCGACGACGGCGACTTCGTCGTGAGGGCGGGTGTTGGCTGCGCGGACGCCGCGATAGGCGATCGCGCTTAATTTGGAGAGCGAGGCCTCGAGAGGATCGACGCCGTTGGGAAGAGGAAACACTCCGGTTTCCGGCAGCAGCGCGTGCCCGATGTGCGCGCCCCAGGCAAGGGGATGATTCGCCTTGGTCGTGCCCTGGCAAAACACCAGAGCTCCTTCCGCCAGCGCCACGCCCGCGCCTCGCGCCACGATCCGGCCCGTCATCGAATAACCCAGTATGAATGGGAATGAAACCTTGGGCTGTTTCCCGCTCAGGCATCGCATTTCAGTCCCGGGGCTGATGGCGGTGTAGAGCGCTTCGACTATCACTTCACCGGGGCCCGGTTCCGGCACCGTCGCGTCGACGAGCTCGACGCGATCGATTGAGGTGGCAAGCAAGGCGGTTGTTTTCATGGGGGATTGGTTGGAAAATTAGATTTCTGCTATGGGTTCGGCTTAGCGGACATCGAACGTTATCGGTCCTTGCTGGCGATTGCGCATCGCTTCCATCAACGCCACTTGCTGCCGGCAATCTGCAAGGCTGGGACCCATGGCGGCGCCGGTGCGAACGGCGTCCAGAAACTCGGCGGTTTGATGATAAATGCCGTTCCACATCTCCGGTTCGGCGCTGGTGTCGTTGAAAGAGGAGACGAGCTTGCTCTCGCTCCAGTATTCAACGACCCGATCACTGACGGGGTTTCCCGGGAATGGGAGCCTGACCGTGAGCAATTTGCCGAGCGCATGAATGGTGGCGGTCTCCGCGTTTCTGCCGGAAACGGGCCGGATGTTGATGCGCATCTGCACGCCGGAAACACAGACGATATTGACGGTGACGTTCATCGTCTCCTTGTCGCCCTGCTTTTGCGGCTGGTAATCCAGGCTTGCGCTTAGGAACGGGCTCGCGGCCAGGAATCGCACCGCGTCGATCGAATGAATCGCGGTTGTGGAGAAATCGCTGTCCCAGCGGCCATATCGGATCATATCGTAATCGATCCGGGCCACTGGCGCATCGGCAAAGGCGGTGTCCAGAATTCTGCGTGCCTCGACCATCACGGGTATGTGGCGGCGGTTAAAGGCGACCTGCACCTTGGCGCCGCCTTTCTTTGCCGCCTCGATCAGCTTCTCAAGTTCCGCCGGGAAGAGGCCGGGTGGTTTCTCCAGGAAAGTGGGGTAGCCCCTTTCAAGGATGGGGCTCGCCGAATTGCACGTGATCTCGGGCGGGACAGCCACAATGACCGCGTCGGGTTTCTCGATATCAAGCATCTGGAGCACGTCATTATAGGGACGCGCAAAGCCAAACGCGCTGGCGAATTCGCGGGCGCTGCTCTCGCGACGCGCGCAACATGCAACCAATTCCAGATCGTTATTCTCGGCCAGACACCGTTTCAGGGCTGGCCCATGAAATGTTTTTGTAAAACTTCCACATCCGACCATGCATAGTTTGAGTTTCATAGTAATTGATTCTCTCTAGAAAATATCTGCGCGTTTTGCTCCTAATAACGTTCGCGAGGACTACACGACTGCATTGGACCGGCAATAGTAATCATGCTTCATCATGGCTTCGCGGATGGGTGCCGGCCTGACTTGACCGGAAGCCCGCGGATGGTTGTTGTGAGAAGGCTTGAGGTTCAGGGTGATGGCGGCATATAAGGCGCGCCTGTCGGTGCGATTAGGTTTCAATCAAAGGCTGATGGAGGAATTTATATGATTGACATCGGTCATATAAATCCGGACCTTGCCCATTATGCGAGTGCCACTGCACATTGTCGAACAGCGCCGGGGGAGACTCCATGCGCTGATCCGGCAGGATGGGTTTCTGCCGCTTGCGGAGATCTGCCGCGTGCTTCGCGTGTCGCCCGCCACGGCCCGGCGCGATCTCAGCGCCATCGAGGCGAACGGGCTCATCACACGGACGCATGGCGGCGCACTGGCGGATTACAATGTTTCCTTCGCCTCCATCGGTGAGCGCGCGAAAAAAGCCCGCACCGCCAAGACGCGCATTGCCATTGCTGCCGCCCGTGAGGCGCCCTTCGAAGGCACGATCTTCATCGACGCCGGCACGACCACCCTTTCCATCGCCCGCCTTCTCGCGCGCAGGAAGAACCAGGCGCTTGCGATCGTGACCAACAGCATTGCGGTAGCCTCCGTTCTCGGCGGCGCCGGGGGCGTGACGCTCCATCTGCTGGGCGGCGAGTACTTGCATAGGCAGGCCACCCTGTTTGGAGACCGCACGATCGCCGATGTCTCGGACTGGTCCTTCGACGCTGTCTTTCTCGGCGGCGAGGCGATGGACAGTCGCGGTATCTGGAATTCGCATGACGAGGTGGTGCGGCTGGAGCGCGCAGTGCTCGCCCGGGCGGCCATTTCCTATTTCTGTCTCGATGCCTCGAAGCTTGGCCATGCCACTCCGCATTTTGCCGTCGCATGGGCCGATGCCGGCAACCTGATTTCCGACGCAACCCCGGCCGCCTTGCGATCCGCATCCATCAACCTCGGTTCCTGCAGGCATATCCAGGCTGTCTAGCCGGTCTTCTGCGCATGTCCCCGTGCATCTTTCTCAAAGCACCGTGTCCGCATCTTATATGATCGTTATCGGCCATAAGGAAATCGGCGCTTCCCGCCTCCCCGCGGGGGCGTGTTCATGCAGTACGCCCCCATTTTCATCATGATTCCCGCGCCCGCCCTTCCTCATCGCGCCGAGATCGAGCACGCCGTGCGTCGGCAGCTCTATCAGCGCCTCGGCCAGCCCATGCCCCGTTCCGTGCTCGCCCCGCGTCCGCTTGTGGTGAATGTCAGCGCCCGCCATTGCCACCTCACGCCCCAGGCCGTGGAGGCGCTTTTCGGCACGGGGCATCAGTTGCAGCCGATGAAATGGCTGTATCAGGATGGCCAATTCGCAGCGAAGGAGATGGTCACTCTGATAGGTCCCCGCAGCCGTGTGATCTCCAATTTGCGCATTCTTGGGCCCTGTCGCGATTTCAACCAGGTCGAGCTCGCATTGACCGACGCCATATCCCTGGGGTTCAACATCCCGGTGAAGCTTTCCGGCGACATTGCAGGCACGCCGGGCTGCATGTTGATGGGCCCGGCGGGATATTTCGAGCTTCAGCAGGGGGTCATCCGCGCCGCGCCCCATGTGCACATGCATCCCGATGACGCAGCCTTCTACAATGTGAAGCCGGGCGACTTCGTCCGCCTGCGCATCGGAGGCCCCTGCGCCATGACTTTCGACCGTGTGCTTGTGCGCATCTCGCCCGATTTCAAGCTCGAGGTGCACATCGACACCGACGAAGGCAATGCCTGCGGGCTCACTTCGCATACGCCGTGCGAATTGCTCCCGTAGTTCTTCCGTTTCCCCGTTTTCTCCACAATCCGCAAACATAACACTAATCCCAATCCGCATCTCCCATGAGTGATTCTCTAGGCATGATCGAAACGAAAGGCTTCGTCGGCTCAGTTGAGGCCAGCGATGCCATGGTCAAAGCGGCGGGCGTCACGCTCGCCAGGCAAATCCAGATCGGCGGCGGTCTCGTAACCATCCTCGTCAAAGGCGACGTCGGCAGCGTAAAGGCCGCCGTCGAGGCCGGCGCCGAGGCTGCTAAGCGCGTCGGCGAGCTCGTCTGCGCGCATGTCATCGCCCGTCCCCATCCCGAGCTGCTCAAGCACTTCGGGCTCTAAGCGATTCTTTTCATAACTCCATAACTCAAATACTTTCTACCATGGCCCAAGAAGCTCTCGGAATGATTGAAACCAAAGGTCTCTGCACATTGCTTGAGGCCTCCGATGCCGCCCTCAAAGCGGCCAATGTAACCATGACCGGCTACGAGACGATCGGCTCCGGCAACGTCGCGGTGTTTTTCCGCGGCGATGTCGCCTCCCTTAAGGCTGCGGTCGACGCCGGTGCGGAATCCGCCAAGCGCGTCGGCGAAGTCGTCGCCGTCCAGGTGATCCCGCGTCCGCACGAGAATCTGGCGGCCCTCGGCAAGTGGGTCGCCTGAGGGCTCGTCTTTAGCGCGCCGCATACCGTCATCATGAACGTCCTCGTCGCCAATATCGGCTCGACGTCCTTCAAGTATCGCCTCTTCGCCATAGCTGGCGGGCAGGCGACGCTGGTGGCTCGCGGCGGCAGCGAGCGCGTGACCGATCACGGTGCGGCGATCGACCAGATGTTGCTGCAGCTCGGTTCCATCCATCAGGAGGGAGCCACTGCCGGCATCGACGCCGTGGGTTTCAAGACGGTCTTTGGCGGGGAACTCACGGGCTGCGTGCTGGCCGACGAGCGGGTCGAGCAGGCCTTGCTGGATACCGCCGATCTCGCGCCTGCCCACAACCCGCCCTATGCCGCGGGCATCAGGTTATTTCGCGAGCGGTTGCCAGCCGTCCCGCGGGTGGCCTTGTTCGAGACCGCTTTCTATCAATGGATGCCTGAGTGCGCGAAGCGTTACGCTGTGCCCGAGATTTGGTTCAAGGCGGGTGTGCGCCGCTACGGCTTCCACGGGGCCAGCCACAAATTTGTCGCCGAGCGTTCCGCCGAGCTGCTTGGCCGTAACGATGTCGCGGAGAATGTACGCGGGCTCTACGTCGGTGGTCCGGACGTCATGAGCTCTCCTTCCCTGAAGGTTATCTCCTGCCATCTGGGCGGCTCCAGTTCCGTCACGGCGATCGAGAATGGCGTCGCCTGCGGCACGAGCATGGGGCTCAGCCCCCAATCCGGTCTTCCCCAGAACAATCGGGTGGGGGACTTGGACTCCGCCGCGCTGCCGCACGCCTTGCGCCGCCTGGGAATCTCCCTGGGCGAAGCGGAGCGCCAACTCGTCAAGGAGAGCGGCCTCCTGGGTCTTTCCGGTCTGAGCAACGATCTGCGCGATATCAAGAAAGCGGCTGATGCGGGCAATGCTCGCGCCCGCCTTGCGATCGATTGCTTTGTCCACAGCATCCGTCACTGGATCGGCGCCTTCTGGTTCCAAATGGGCGGCTGCGATGCCCTCGTGTTCACCGCGGGCATTGGCGAGAACAACGCCTGGCTGCGCGCAGCCGTTTGCGAGAATTTAACCGGGCTGGGTCTGACACTCGACCCGCAACTCAACGCACACTCCCCGGCGGAAACCAACCTCGCGACAGGCTCGTCCCGCAGCGCCGTGCTCGTGATCCCCGCAAATGAGGAACTTGTCGTCGCGAGCGAAACCGCCCGCTTCCTGTCTTCGCGCCGCAGCGGCGCATGAAGGCGCCTCCCTTTTCCGATAATCCAACCGTCAAACTCAATCGCAACATGTCACAATCCGCACTTGGTCTTCTTGAAACACGTGGCCTCACGGCGTTGGTCGCCGGCACCGATGCCATGCTTAAATCCGCCAACGTCAGCCTCGCCTGCCCGATGAAGTCCGTCGGCAACGCGTTGGTGACCGCCATCGTCGAGGGTGATGTCGCAGCAGTCAAAGCCGCGATCGAGGTCGGCACCATCGCCGCCCGCGCCTATGGAGAGGTCGTCAGCGTGCAGGTGATCGCCCGTCCCCATGGGGACGTCGCGGCCATCCTGCCCAAGTTCCCCGCTGCCGCCAAGAAATAGTCCGGCGCTGGACGCTCCGCTTCCGCGGCTGCGCCCGACGTACTGACTTTACCCAACTTCAATCCCGGAATTGCCATGTACCTAGCCCGCGTCATCGGCTCAGTGGTCTCGACCAAGAAGGACGAGTCCATGAAGGGTCGAAAATTATTGCTGTTGCGTCCGATGCTTGTCGATGAATCGAACCCGGCCAAATTGCGCCCCGGTTCAAACACAATCGTCGCTGTGGATGGGCTCGGTGCCGGCATCGGCGATCTGATTCTCTTCTGCCAGGGCAGCTCGGCGCGACAGGCGGCGGGCATGAAACCCCTGCCTGTGGATGCCGCTGTCGTCGGCCTGGTCGATAGCGTCGAGGTTCTCGGCAAACGCGTTGTTTAACCTATCTCTTCTGATGCCTTCCGCTTTCGCCATCGATGAAGCACTTCTGCGTTCGGTTGTCTCCGATGTTCTCGGCTCCTTCAACCACGCGATCCCGAATGTCAAAGCTCCTGCGATCGTGAGCGCTCCGATCGGACGTTTCGGCGTTTTTGCCGACATGTCCTCCGCAGTGAGCGCGGCCCAATCGGCTTTTGAGCAACTCCGGATCAAGGGTGTAGCCGGACGCGTCAAGGTGGTCGAGATCGTCAAGGCGCTCTGCTCCCAGAAGGCCGAGGAATGGGGAAGCTTCGAATTCGCCGAGACGAAGATCGGACGCCTGGAACACAAGATCGAGAAGCTCCAGATCGTGAAGCTCGTGCCCGGAGTCGAATGGCTCAGGCCCGACGCCTATAGCGGCGACCACGGCATCATGCTTGAGGAGTTCACCCCCTTTGGCGTGGTCGGCGCGGTGCTTCCGCTCACGCATTCCATCCCGACGCTGTCCGGCAATGTGATCAACATGGTAGCCGCCGGCAACTCGGTGGTCTTCAATCCTCATCCTGGCGGCGCAAAATCGGCAGCCCTCGCGATACGTGCCTACAATGAGGCGATCCATGCCGCTCTGGGCATCGAGAATCTCATCTGCACCGTCGAAAAACCGTCCCTGGAATCCTTCGACGCGATGTGCAAGGCGCCCGAGGTGCGCCTGCTCTGCGTCACCGGCGGCCCGATGGTCGTCGCCGCCGCGATGAAATCCGGCAAGCGCGCCATCTGTGCTGGCCCGGGCAATCCGCCGGTTTTTGTGGACGACACGGTATGCCTCGAAAAGGCGGCCCGCGACATCATCCACGGCGCTGCCTACGACAACAACCTTCTCTGCATCGGTGAGAAGGAAGTCTTCGTGCTGGACTCGATTGCCGACGCTTTCATGAAGGCGCTGGAGAAGAACGGAGCCCGCTCTTTGAAGGGCGGCCAGCTCGACCGTCTCACCCAGGCAGCCTTCTCCTCCAAGCCTGACGCCGGCGGCTGTTCCCATCCCGTGCTCAACCGGGCTCTGGTCGGGGTCGATGCGACCGTGCTCGCCGGCCATGCGGGAGCTGAGGTCCCGGCAAACACGCAGCTCCTCTTCGCGGAGACCGATGAGAAACATCCCTTTGTTTTCGAGGAACAGATGATGCCGATGCTGCCCATCGTGCGAGTGAAGTCCGTGGAGGAAGGCATCGCCGCCGCGGTGCGCGCAGAACACGGTTACAAGCACTCTGCCCTCATCCACTCCCTGAACGTCGAGCGTATGACGAAGATGGCGCAGGCGCTGGATACCACGGTTTTCATCAAAAACGGATCATGCGTGACGGGTCTGGGCCTGGGTGGCGAAGGCTACCTGAGCTACTCGATTGCGACCACGACAGGCGAGGGGATCACCACGCCGCGGACTTTCACCCGCACGCGCCGCTGCGTGATGGTGGACAATCTGAAAATCTATTGAACCCATGATCCTCGCGCGCATCGACGGAACCATCGTGGCCTCGGCCTGCCATCCCAGCATGGAAGGCTGGCGCACTGTGATCTGCCAGCCCATCGACGATCAGGGTGTCGATTCGGGAACGCCGGTGCTCGCCATCGATCCCTTCGGCGCCGGCCTTCACCAGCGCGTGATACTCTCCACCGACGGCTCCGAGACGCGAAAACTCGTCGGCGATCCCAAGTCTCCGCTTCGCAACTTCATCCTCTGCATCGCGGATGCCTCAAGCTGAAGCGTTTCAACCCGCACCTTTTCGACCTCATGCGCCTCGGCACTGTCATCGGACGAATCACGCTCACCCAGCAGGAGCCTGTCTATAAAGGCGGACGGCTTCTGCTTGTGCAGCCGTTTTCCAAGGAGCAGTTCGCGGGGGCTCCCGCTCTCCCCCTCTCCTCGGGTTCCAGCCTTGTCGTTTACGATGAGATCGGAGCCTCGCCGGGCTGCATCGTCGGCTTTACCGAGGGTGCCGAGGCTTCCCAACCTTTCCCCTCGGATGCTCCGGTCGATGCCTATCTGGCCTGCATCGTCGATCGAATCGAATACTTGCCGCTCGCCAAATAGAGTCATCTTTTTCTTCTTCTAACATGCCCACCGTTCTAACAGCCCGAGAAGTCGAAGCGTTGATACGCTCCGGAAAAACCATCCCGGGAGGAGTCCTGCTCACGCCTTCTGCACGCGATTTCGTCGAGGATCTGAAACGAAATCGCCGCAACTCCGAGGCCGCGAGCCAGCAACGCAAGAGCGGCCCGGTCGAGCCGACCGTGCCCGACTACGAGTACAAGTGGACTCCGGGCAGCGATCCCAAGACCGATGCCGAGATCGAACGCTTTTTCCAGTCCGAGCCCATTGAGCATATCAAGGAACGCATCTGCGAAATGGGCCGCCGCCTCTGGGCGAAGGACTACACCGATGGCAACGGCGGCAATATCACCGTTCGTGTCGGCGATAATCTCGTGCTCTGCACCCCCACTCTGATCTGCAAGGGTTTCATGCAACCCGAGGACATAGCGCTGATGGACCTCGAGGGCCGGCAGCTCGCAGGCTCGCGCAAGCGCACGAGCGAGGCCATGACCCACCTCGGGATCATGAAGCGCCAGCCCGCGGCCAAGGCCTGCGTGCACGCCCATCCGCCCCATGCCACCGCCTTTGCCATCGCCAACGCGCCGATTCCCTCCTGTCTGATCCCCGAGGCCGAAATATTTCTCGGCAAGATAGCGCTCGCGAAGTATCACACCCCAGGCACTCCGGAGAACGCCGACGAGGTCGGCCAGTTGGGCATCGATCACCAAGCCATCCTCATGCAGAACCACGGAGTGATCGTCTGGGGCAAGGACGTCGAGGACGCCTATTGGAAGATGGAGAACATCGACTCCTACTGCCGCACTGTGTGGATCGCCGCCGGCCTGGGCAGCGGCTTACATCGTTTCGGAAGCGACAAGCTGAAGGATTTGATCGACCTTCGCCAGAAGCTCGGCATGCCCGACTCGCGGGCCGACCTGAAGGAGTGCGAGCTCTGCGACGACAACAGCGAGTTCCGCGCCAGCGTCGTGTGCCCGGCCCCTGCCGCTCCAGCCAACCCGGCCCAGGCCGAACCCCAGAGCACCCCCGAAATCGAGGCGCTCGTGCGGAAGCTGACCGACGAGATCATGAAGCAGCTAAATCCCGGCCCCTAAAGCCCGTTTGGTAATCAAGCCGTACGGCCTTAAAACCATTTTAACACGGAGGGCACAGAGGCAATACCGACAAACAGATGGTCCAGAGCGATTATTTCTGTAGCTACACACGCACCTGCCTTTAAAAGCCTTTCACCGTGCTCTCCGTGTACTCCGTGTTAAATTTCACCAGCGCTAATTTACCTCAATCATGGCTTCACCCTTTTACTGTGCGGCGGTCGACCTGGGCGCCACGAACGGGCGCGTAACTCTCGGTGTCTGGCACAAGCGCCGGCTCGTACTGACCGAGATCCATCGCTTCCCCAATGCGTTTCGCTCGCTGGGAGGGCACGATTACTGGGAAGTCGGCGAGCTTTGGTTCCAGGTGCAGGAAGGCCTGCGCAAGGCGGCCGCCGCGCTGCCGAAAGGCGCCCGGCTCGCCTCGGTGGGCGTGGATTCCTGGGGCGTGGATCACGTGCTGCTCAACGACGCGGGCCGCCTCGTCTTCCCGATGCATGCCTACCGGGACAACCGCACCCAGGCGGGCATGAAGCATCTCGCGAACACCCGGGCCGCTCTCGATCGCATCTACGCGGCCACCGGCATCCCGAACGTTTTTTACAACGCCAGCCTGCAACTTGCCGAGCTTATCGCCC
>JBAZHQ010000042.1:0-19050 GCA_041652235.1 Opitutaceae bacterium
TGTGAATCCGCTCCACGGCGGCAGCCTAACCGTGCTTTCACTTGAGGATTTGTAGGTGCTCATTGGGCTTATTCAACTGGCCAGGAGGGACGCGCGGTTCTCACCGCGATGCGATGCGGCGGCCTGCTGGCGCGAAGAGAGGCGCCAATAGATACCCCGGAGCGCTAACAGCTCGGTGTGGGTGCCACGCTCCTGGATTTCGCCGTTGTTGATGACGAGAATCTGGTCGGCACCGCGGATGGTGCTGAGCCGGTGAGCGATGACAAAGCTCGTTCGGCCATTCATAAGGCGGAGCATCGCCTGCTGGATGTGCTTCTCCGTGCGCGTATCCACGCTGCTGGTCGCCTCGTCCAGGATGAGGATCGCCGGATTTGCAAGAATCGCGCGGGCGATGGCCAGCATCTGGCGCTGGCCGTGACTGAGATTGCTCCCTCGTTCTGCCAAGAGCGTATCGTAGCCGAGAGGCATGCGGTGGATGAAGGTGTCGGCGTTCGCCAGGCGCGCCGCGTCGAGCACTTCCTGGTCCGTGGCATCCAGGCGTCCGTAACGGATGTTGTCCCGAATACTGCCGGAAAACAGGAAGGTGTCCTGCAGCACGATACCGAGCTGCCGCCGCAAGCTCTCCTTGGGAAGATCGCGCAAATCGATGCCATCTACGAGAATTTTGCCTCCTTCCAATTCATAGAAACGGGTCAGAAGGTTGATGATGGTCGTCTTGCCAGCGCCCGTCGGACCAATCAGAGCTATGGTTTGGCCCGCAGAGGCGTGGAGATGGATGTGCTTCAGGACCGGCTTGCCCTGGATATAGGAGAACGTGACATCGTCGAACACGACGTCGCCGAGGAACCGCGGAACTTCCGTCAGTCTGGGGGCGTCGACTTCCGGAGTCTCGTCGATGATTTCGAACACGCGCTCCGCGCCGGCGAGAGCCGACTGCAGCTGGTTGTAGAGGTTGGCGATTTCGTTCAGCGGCCTGCCGAACTGGCGCGTGTAGTTCACAAAGGTTGCTATCGTACCGACTGTCGTCAGCCCGTGGATGGCGAGAAAACCGCCTATGCCGCCCACGAGGGTCAGGGCGATGTTGTTCACCGTGTTCATGATTGGCGGCGTGAGGCTGCTGAGGGCCTGGGCGCGCGTGGCGGCGTCGCGGTAATTATGGTTCACCTCGCGGAAAGTGTCCTCCGTCACCTTCTCCTGCCCGTAGGCCTTGATGACACGCTGACCGCCGATCACTTCCTCGACGTAGCCGTAGAGGTGTCCGACGGCGGACTGTTGCACGCGATAGTGCTCGTAGATCCGGGTGGCGAGCCACCGATTGCTCAGGATAGTCAATCCGCCGACCACGAGCACGCAGGCGCCCGCCATCCACGGATTGATGACGAACATCGCCACGCCGACGCCGACCGTGCTCAAGATGCCGGTCACAATCTGCGTAACGCTGTTGCTCAGCACCTGGTTGATGCTCTCGACGTCGCTGGTCAGGCGCGCCATCAGCTCGCCGTGGATGCGCCGATCGAAGAAATCCAGCGGCAGTCGCTGAAGCTTGCCGAAGAGATCGGCACGGATGTCGCGGATCGCGCGCTGCGCCGCGCCCACCATCACGTAACTCTGCAGCAGGTTGAGCATCAGGCTGCTCGCATAGACGGCGGCCATCAGGAGCAGCACGCGCCACAAACCCGCGAGGTCGCGAGGCACGATGTAGTGGTCGATCACCCGCCCGACGAGGATGGGCCCCGTGAGATCGAGCGCGACAATTCCGGCGACCATGAATGCCGCGAGAATCAGCGAGGACTTCTGGCGGGAAAGGTAGGACCACACGCGGAGGATCGTCCTGCGAGCCTGCCTGGGGCGTTCCTTGGCGTGCTGGTGCCCACCACCTCCTCCATGCCCGCCGATTCTGGGCATCAGCGAGGTGGCCGCGATTGGGATGCGTTCGTAGGTCTTAGCCGACATGGTGGGCAAGGGTTCCGTTCTCCACTTGGGAGTCATAGATGCCGCGGTAGATTTCGCAGGAGCCCAGCAGCTCCTCGTGGGTGCCCTCTCCGGCGATGACTCCGTCGTCGAGGACGAGAATCTTGTCGGCGTCGAGCACTGTGCTGATTCTCTGGGCGACGACGATCCGCGTCTGCCGCGGCAGGCGCTCGGAGAGCGCGTCGTTTATGAGCCGCTCGGTGCGCACATCGACCGCGCTCGTGCTGTCGTCGAGGATGAGCACACGGGCCCGGGGGAGCAGGGCGCGGGCGATCGCCAGGCGCTGCTTTTGGCCCCCAGAGAGGTTCACGCCGCGCTGGCCAAGCCTCGTGTCATAGCCGTGCGGGAGGTTGCGGACAAAATCATCCGCCTGCGCGTCCAACGCAGCCTGCTCCACCCGCTTCGGGCCTGCATCGGGCTCGCCGAAGCTGATGTTTTCACTGACGCTGGTGCTGAAGAGGATCGGTTCCTGAAGGGCGATGCTCACCTGACGGCGCAGTTCCTCCTCGGGAATGTCCCGCACGTCGACGCCGTCGATGGTCACGCTTCCGCTGGTCGCGTCGTAGAAGCGCGGGATCAACTGTACCAGGGTCGACTTGCCCGAACCGGTCGCGCCCAAGATGGCCAGGGTCTGGCCGGGCTCGGCCACGAAGTTCACGTTCTTCAGCACTGGATCGCAGCCGTTGGGCGCGTAGCCGAAAGTGACGTTCTGGAACTCCACGCGTCCACCAGACTGAGACGCCGTTTTCGACACAGACGGCTCCTCGAGCGTCGGCTTGCTCTCCATCAGCTCGTTCACGCGTCGCGCCGAAGCCTGCGCCCTGGAAACCTGGATGATCAAGTTGCTGAACACCATCAGGGAGGCGAGCGCCTGCATCAGATAGCTGATGAACGCCACAACCTCGCCGACGCGCATGTGTCCGCAGGCGACGTGTCTGCCGCCCACCCACAGGGCGGTGATGATGCCGATGTTCAGGATGAAGGTCATGATCGGCGTGGTGCGGGCGCTCATGCGCGCCGCGTCCGTCATCTGGGAGATAAAGTTCTCGTTGGCCTTGGAGAAACGCTTTCGTTCGTGGTCCTCGCGAGCGAAGGCCTTCACGAGACGCACTCCGGCCAGGTTCTCCTGCAGCACCGTGTAGAGCGCGTCCAGGCGGCGCTGCACAGTCTGGTAAAGCGGAAAGGTCTTGCGCACGATGATGACCAGGGCGACGACGAGCGCGGGAAGCACGGCGAAGAAGACGACGCCGAGCTTGGGGCTGGTGAGGACGGCCATCACCAGGCTTCCGATGATCAGCAGGGGCATTCGCACCATGCCTCGCAGCATCATCATGGCCATTTCCTGGACCTGGTTCACATCGCTCGTCATGCGGGTGATGAGCGACCCGCTTTCCATTTTATCGAGGTTGCCGAAGCACAGGGTTTGCACCTTGCCGAAAACGGTCCTCCGCAGATCCGCGCCCATGCCGTAGGCGCCCCGCACGGCGAAATAGCCGCAGCCCCAGCCGCAGAGGCCGGCGATGACGAGCGCGACGCTCATCCAGACGACGGTCGTGTAGACAACCGAGAGGTCGTTTCGGCCGATGCCCTCGTCAATGATGCGACGCACCAAACGTGGCTGCAGCAGATCGAGTGCGACCTCGCCCATCATGAGCAAAGGGGCGACGATGGCGCACAGCCAATAGGGCCTAAAGAAGCTGAGTATTCTGCCGTAGATTTTCATTCGTGTGTAGGGAGGCTGCTCCATCGGAGGATCCGCGGCGAAGCCCCGGGCCGAAGGGCGCAGAAGGCGCGCATCATCGCACTGCGACGACGTTAGCTCCGGGTTTGGAAGCCGGAGTTCCGTTCTTGTCGGCATCGAGCCAGTAATTGGTCAGCCCGAGCTCACGTAGCGCCGCCTGCTGGTACTGGGGCGCGAACCATCCGCGGATGGTCTGCTCGTCGACGGCGCGGCGAAGGAATTTATGTTTCAGGGCGAAATCGGCGATTTCCTTGTAGGCGTGCACTGTCTGCTCATCGATCAGAGGGTTGTAGCGCTCCCGCAGATCGCCACGGTAGTCCTCGGACACATATTTGTAATTGATAGTGCGCGAGGCGATAAATTGCAGGAGCTTCTCGCGGTTTTCCTCCTGCGAGGCCCACCAGGAGGTCCTGATGAGGACCTTAATCAGGCGCTTGACCACATCGGGGTACTTCGCTGCGAACTTGTTGGACACGAGCGTGCCGCTGGCGCTTGCGGGAAGCTTGAAGTTCTGTGTGCGCTCGAGGATGCGCAGGCGACCCTGGTCCCTGAGAATGAGGAGATTGATGCCTCCGAAGACGGCGTCGATGGCACCGGCGTTGAAGGCGTTGATGGCATCGCTCGCCTGAATGTTCACATAGGTGACGTCATTGTCAGTGAGTCCGTGTGCCTCGAGAAGCGTGACGAGGGGCGGGAACGAGGCGGTGCCTTTGTACACCGAGATGCGCTTGCCCTTCAGGTCCTTAATGGAGTGGATCGGCGCGTCGTTGTGAACGGCGATATAGTAGTTGTTGCCGGATCCCGAGTAACGCCGGGCTAGCACGATTTGCGCAGGCAGACCCCCGGCGAGGCCGAAGGTTTGCGGCAGGCCGTTGTAGCTGGCGAAGTCGATGTCGCCCTGCGCGAGGGCCTCGTTGAGGGCGGGACCCTGGCCCGGAACGAAGATCTCATTGATCTTGGTGCCGTCCTTGCCGAACTCCTCTTCGAAGAAGCCCAGGTAGTTTGCGAGCGAGGTGAGTTCCGAACTGGTCGGAACTCCACCAACGGTGTTCATGCTCACGTTTCCCCAGACGCCGAAGCGGATCTCCGTCGGCGCCTTCTCGGCAGGCAGGGCGGATGACAGGATGGTAGAGGCGGCCAACAGCGTGAGCAGGAGCCTGGCAGTTGGCAGCGATGAAAGTGGTCCGGGCATTTTGGCAGTGAAGGTTCGAAAAGGCGTGCGCCTCATAGGCGGGCGATTTGGAACCGGCACCGAACATTCTCCCCCGAAGTCGGTGCCGGTCCCATCTCACTCACCTGTTGGCTGCAAGGATTGGCCATATGGCGGCTTTAGAAGTTGGCGCGGAAGGTCAGCAGGACGGTCCGGCGCTCACCCGTGGCAGCACGGACGAGGACGTTGGAACTGCTGCCCGCGTAGATGGCGGTGAAGTATTTTTCGTCCAAAAGATTCCGGCCCGAGAGGGTCAGATCGTACTTTCCCTTCAGGAAGCTCACGCCGGCCGAGGCATTCCAGACATGGTAGGCATCCTGCCAGGCATAATTGGACAGAGTCTGATCGGCGTTGAAGCTCGACTTGAAGGCATTGGAGAGGGTGCTGTGGAAACGATAGATTCCGATTTTCTTCTCGTAGGTGACGCCGACGCTGGCGCTGTACTTCGGGGCGCTGTTCACCCTCTTGCCCGTGTAATCGGTGTACAGAGAGGCAGCCGGATCGGCCTCCAGGGCCAGCGCACCGTACTTGAAGTCCTTATAGACGGCATCGTTGTAGGCACCGCTGAAAGTGAGGCTCCATTCCTTGGTGAGGGAATAGGCGCTCTCGACCTCGACGCCCTGCGTGCGGACTTTGGGAGCGTTGCCGTCGCGGCTCACGAAGGAGCCGTCGGTCTTCGTCGGATCGAGAACCCGGATCGTCGTCTGGTAGTCCTTGATGTCTGTGTGGTAGACGTTGACGTTGAAACGCAGCTTGCGGTTCAGCCACAGGCTCTTGATGCCGAGCTCGATGTTGGTGACCTTCTCGGGGCTGTTGATATTCGGCGCACCGTTGAAGAAGGAGACCACCGGCGACTTTTCGCCATAGCTGGCCGAGGTGTAGAACAGGATGTCCTTGCTGTACTGGTAGCTGGGAGAAACCAGCCACGAGACCGAATCATTGTGGCCCGACGCAGAGATGAACGGCTGCAGGGTCGTGCGCGTGGACCGGATCGCCTTGGCGGCGGCGATCTGGGCCGCGGTGGCGTTATACTTGGCGCCCAGCGCGCCGAGGTCCTGGCCCACATTGGTCACGAAGGTCATGGTATCGTTGTCACGGTCCTCCGCATTGAAGCGCAGTCCCGTCGTGACGGTGACCTTCTTCGTGAGGTGCCAGTTGGCCTGCGTGTAGACCGCCTTGCTCGTGGACTCGGGATGCGTGACGGTGCTGGAACCGTAGCCTTCGAGCGAGGTGCGCAGCAGTGCGGCGCCTGCGGCCCCTCCGTTGGTCCAGAGTGTCTTGTACTGGGCATCGCTCGCGAAGAACGCGCCGGCATCGGGACCGAAGGTCGGATCCTGGACGTTCTGACTCTGCGTCCAGTTCTTATTGTTGAGCCAGTAGAGACCGGCCTGAAAATCCACGGCCTGCCAGTTGGGCGAAGCCAGGCGGATTTCCTGGGAATTCTGACCCGATCGGGAGCGAATGCCGCCGTGGGACGTGAGGTAGGGCGTTTCGTCGTTGGTCGGCTCGAACAGGAAGATGTTGCGGGCCGTGATCGAGGTGACGGTCCACTCGCCGTTTGTCCAATTGACCTCGGCGGAGCCGCGCGTGTGTTCGGTCCTCACCGGACGGTAGTCGTCGGCGTCGTAATAGTTCCAGTTGTTGATCGGCGTCGTGTTGGGCTTGATCGCCTGGAAATAGTCGCGTGCCAGACGGCTTGAGTAGGTCGGAGAGCGCTTGACGCCGTCGGAGTAGGTGTCGGGATCGGCCAGATTCAGCATGGGCCAGGTGCGCTCCAGAGCCTTTGAACGATCCACGATGATGCGAGCCGAGAGGGAGGGAGAGGGTGTGAGGAGCAGTTGTACCTTGCCGGCATAGCGGTTCTTGTCGTTCGCCGTCGTGTTGGGATTGATCGTGTTCTTGAAGGGGCCCTGACCGTTGGCGTAGGTGAAGGAGGTCCTGATGGCTAGGAGGCCGGGGATCACACCGCCCGTGGCGTTGAACTTCGCTTCGGTCGTGTCGCGGTCGCCGTAACCGACCGAGAACCAAGCCGACGGCGTGAAGCTCGGAGCCTTGGACACGATGTTGAGCACGCCCAGCGTCGTGTTTTTCCCGAGCAGGGTTCCCTGGGGCCCGCGCAGCACTTCGATGCGTTCGAGGTCGGGCAGGTCGGAGAAGACGGAGCCGGGATGGGAGATGTAGACGTTGTCGATGATGATGCCGACGCTCGGCTCGAATGCCTCGTTGGCGTTGTTCTTGCCGACGCCGCGGATCGAGAGGTTTGACCAGCGGGAATTCATCGCCGTGTAGGAGAAGTTCGGAACCTTCTCGGCGAAGTTGAAGACGGTGGCGATGTTTTCGCGCTCGATGGTCTTGTCATCGATGACGGAGACCGGCACGGGGATTTCCTGCAACTGCTCGGCCTTGTTGCGGGCGGTCACGACGACTGAGCCCAGGTCGTCCGCCTTCTCGGCGTCCCCGCCGGTCTTTGGTGCTTCCACCGCGGCGGAGCTTTGTGCCTGTAGAGAGCCCGCGCCAGCCGAGATCAGGCCGACTGCGAGGAGAGTGCGCCAACTGGTGCGGAACCGCCGGCTCCGGCGGGCGATAAACTGCTTATGTGACATGTAGGTTTGTTGTGTTTGAGTGTTCTAATCAGATGGTAGGGGCGTGCCTGCCGATGTCGGCCGGGCACGTAAAACGATGCTTTGGGCGATGCCGCTGCGATTAGCTCAGCATCTCGATAAAAGCGCGGACTCGGGTCAGGAGTTGCCCCGACGGCGGTCCCACTTGGAAGGTGCCTTCGAGGGCGATGCTCGGAATGTTCCGCTTCTGGAAATAGATGCGCTGGTACTCGCGGCCGCTGCCGCCGCGGGAACATCCGACGTAGCCGTAGGACAGGATGCCCTTGACGCCGCCGTATTTTGCGAGTGAGCGTTCGATCTGCTCGAGCCGTTCCTGCTGCGAGCCGCCGCGTCGCCCCGAAACGATGTGGCGCACGTAGCCCTTCAGCGGAGGGAGCGACTCGTCGATGTCGGTCAGCCACGGATCAGGCGTGTGCCACGACAGGATGGCACCGCCAGAGTCGTCGATAGCCTTATACACACCGAACTCCTGACCGCGTCCGCCCGACCACGCCAGGGGAACGATCTTGCCGCGCGGAAGCGGGATCAGCGGGGAGTGCTCCAACTCATCGATCAGGGTGTCGAGGACGTTTTCGTACTCGTCGGGCTTGCCGAAATAATGGGCGCTGCCGATCAGCAGGTACATCGAGGCCAGGCTGCGGATGTAGAGCGGGTTCTCGATACGCAGCGACATGATGCGCCTCACCTTCCTCAGGATGCGGTTGGTGCGCTGTATCTCGACTCTCAGCCTGTCCTCGTCGATGGGACGGTCCACGAGCCATTGGTTGAGATCCTTGAGCTCCTGCTCGAGGAAGGCCTCCAGGCCGTCCAGGCGGTCCTTGGTATCGGCAGTGTTGGGACGGTTGATCGCCTCGACGCGGAAGATGTCGAAGCCCTCGTCGCGGAGGAGTTCCCAGGCCAGGTTGAGCGGCTCGCACTGGGCGTTGTAGACCGCCATGCGCTTCACCGTGCGTCCGAGGCGCAGGTAGAACTCGCCCAAGACGGCGCCGACCATTGAGCAGGATTCCTTGGGAAGCTGGAAATAATCTTCGGCGACGAACATGGCATCGCTCGAGCCTAGGCGGCCGAGCTCATTGATGGAGATAGGGATCGTATCGGCCGCGTAATAAAGCGGCGACCAGGCGCCGCCGGCCATCCACACGGCCTTGCGACCGTTGCGGGCGGCTTTTTCGGCGTCGTCGATATAGCTCATGACCAGATCGAAGAGTCTAGCGATGGCCTTGGAGTAGCCGTGGTCGGCCTTGGTCTGTCGAACGTAGGCCAGCTGGCTCTCCAGCCCCTGGTTCGTGCGTATCTTGTGGGAAGCGTCAGTCTGGGCGACGGAGCTCAGCTCCGCCAGGGACACTTCCTTATCCGCTATTAGTGTGTTCATTGAATGTGGTTGCTTTTGCAGTTATGTCGGCCCCTCCCCCGAGAGAGCGCGGCTGGATTCAGGAAAACATCTCAACAAAGGCCCGGATGCGGGTCAGGAGCTGGCCGGAGGGCGGACCCACCTGGAACGTGCCTTCCAGCGCGATGCTGGGCACGCCTCGCTTCTGAAAATAGTCGCGCTGAATTTCCTTGTGGATGCCACTGAACGAACAGCCGACGTAGCCGTAGAAGAGGAGGCCTTTCGCGCCGAACTTGGGCATGGTCTCCTCAATGCGTTGTAGGCGCCGGATGGGCGAGCCGCCGGTCCTCTCTGTGATCACGTATTGCGCATACGCCTCCAGCGGCGGCAGGTCCTCACGGTAGTTCCGCGTCCAATCGTCGGGCGTATGCCATTGTGTGATGGTGCCGCCCGCATCGTCGATCGCCTTATAGACGCCGAACTCCTGCCCGCGTCCGCCCACCCAGGCAAGGCGAACGACCTTGCCCGTGGGCGAAGGGATCACCGGGGCGGAGGCCATCTCCGTCAGAAGGTCATCGAGGACGCTCTCGTACTCCTCCGGCTTCCCGAAATAGTGCCCCGTGCCGATCAGCAGGTACATTGTAGCCAAACTTCGGATATAGAACGGGTTTCCCAGGCGCGCCATGAGTATCTGTCGGACCTTTCCAAGGATGCGGTTGTAGCGCTTGAACTCCGCCGAGAGCTTCGCCTCGTCGACCGGTTTGCCCTGCAGCCAGAGGGCCAGTTCCTCGAGTTCGCTCTGAAGGAAGGAGTGCATCTGCGCCACCCGCTCGGGTACGTCATGGGCGTTGGGCCGGTTGACCGTCTCGATCCGAAAGAGGTCGAAGCCCTCGTCCTTGATGAGCTCCCAGGCAAGATTCAGGGGCTCGCAGCTGCTGTTGTAGACGGCCAGTCGTTTGACCGTTCTGCCCAGGCGGAGATAAAACTCCCCCAGGACGGAACCGACCATGGAACAGGATTCCTTGGGCAGCTGGAAGTAATCCTCCGCCACCATCATGGCATCGTTCGAACCCAACCGGCCCACTTCGTTGATGGAGATCGGAATCGTGTCGCAGGCGTAGAACAGCGGCGACCAGACGCCGCCGCTCATCCACGCAGCCTTCTTCCCACTTCGATACGCGGCCTCCGCGTCTTCTATGTAGCCGAGTACGAGGTCGAACAGCTGGTTGACGGCCGGAGAGTAGCCGTGGTCCTGGCGCGTCTGCCTCACGTAGGCGAGCTGGCTCTCGAGCCCCTCGCTGGTGAGCACTTTGTGGCTGGCGTCGGCGTCCTTAATCCTGGCCAGATCGACCAGATTCAGGGGCTCCGCGGCATCAGGATCTAGTGTAATGGGTTCGATGGGCATGTTAGGCGGCCTCCTTCTTCGACTTTTCGCGCAACACCTCGGCGAACGCCTCCAAGCGTGTCCGAATCTGACCGGTGTCTCCGACGGAATAATCCGTCGCCAGCTCGAGGACCGGCAGGCCCAGGCTCTGGAAACGCTTGATGAATTTGTTCTTCGTCAGCCCGTAGCAGGGGCAGAACTTCAGGTAGGTGTAGAGTACGGCGTCTACATTGTACTCCTGCGCAAGCTGGGCGGAGAATTCCACCTTCTTGTCCAGTGGCGATTGGCGGGCGCAGGGAGCCTTGTCGAGATAGGCGTTGGCCAAGGCCTGCCATGGATCGATGTTCTCGTCCGTGTCGTGGTAGAACTGGGTGAGCCCGGTGCAGTGGTCCTCGACGACGATGCGGGCACCGATTCCGTCCTCAACGAGATCGAGGATGCGTCGGTCCCCGTCGGCCACGACGCCGCCGCACATCATCAGGCGCAAGCGTGGCATTCCGATATCCGGCACGGCGGAAAGCGTGTGGTGGAGATCCTCAAGCTGGACCAGCAGGCTCTCCGGTTCGAGAATGGAGAAGGCCGTGCCGATCTCCAGGAAATCCCGCCCGTTCAGCGGAGGGTTGTCGCGCTTGCGCAGCGCGGAGATGTCGCGGATGAGCCTGCGGATCTTGTTGTAGAGTTTGATCTGGGCGGCGATGTCGTCGTCCCCGATCTCCTTGCCGGTCAGTTTTTCCAGGTCGTTGCGGAAGGTGAGGATCTCCTTGCGGAAAAAGGCACGGGAGCCCTCGCGCTCGCCTACGCGGGGGACGATGTAACCGGAGCACGGTTTGTAGAAGTTGCTGATCGCCTGCGCAGTGGCCCGCATCGAGTCGCAGGTGTAGAAGGTGACGACCTGATCCACGGCATCGTGTAGCGGATCCTTCACCGCCAGATGCCCGAGCACGCTCTTGGTCAGATCGCAGAAGACCGCCTTGGTGATACGCTCGCCCTGCGAGACCACATCCGGCTCGCCACACTTCACCAGGCGGGTGAAGGCCGCGCCGGACGCATTCAGGAGCTCGATCGGAGTGTAGGTGCAGAGATAGCCGACCTTTTTGACATCCTTGCGTTCGATGAAGGACTTCTCCGCCTTTTGGACGCTGTTGATCAGCCCGCTCAGGTCTGCCTTATAACCGTCCTTCAGGATGAAGTCGGCTTTTGGTTTCGCGGCTACAAACTGCTGTGCGTAGATGGCCGCACCGAGAGCGCCGGCATAAATCATGTTCAGCTTTGCGAGCTGGACCGGATACCCAATGAGCACCTCCAGCGCGTGCCGCATGCCCACGTTGTTCGAGACGCCGCCCGAGAAGGCCAGACCCGGCTCGAGCGGGATTTTGCTCACTAGATTCCGCACGCGGCGGGCCGTCGCCAGGTGGATGCCGGAGGCGATGTCCGCGCGCGATACGCCGCGAGCCCGGAGCGAAATGATCTCCGACTCGGCGAATACCGTGCACTGGCTGCTGATCTGGGGCTGCGATTCCGCCTTCAGGGATTCGGGCCCGAGTTCCGCAAGCGTGTAGTCGAGCAGTCCCGCGGCCTTTTCAAGGAAGCGGCCCGTGCCGGCGGCGCACTTATCGTTCATGATGAAACGCAACACCTTTCCGTTGCTCGGATCGACCTGGATGGCCTTGGAGTCCTGGCCACCAATGTCGATGATCGTCCTGATGTCGGAGTTCAGGTAGTGGACTCCCAGCGCGTGGCATGAGATTTCCGTCACGATTTCGCTCCGGATGCCGAGGAACTGGATCGCGACCCGGCCGTAACCGGTGCCCACGATGAAGGATATCTCGTCGCGGGAGATGTTGGCATTGTCCAGCAGCTCCTCAAACAGTTCGTCTGCCGTATCCTGCATTTGGACACCCGTGGGCACCTGCGCGACAAAGAGCTCGTCACCCTTGAACAGCACGGCCTTGGCGGCCCGGGAGCCTATGTCCACGCCCAGTACGATGTCGTCGGTGATCTTCCCAATCTGACGAGGATCGATGACATCCGCAGTTTTGAATTTGTTGCCAGTAAGCAGGGTCTTCATGTTTTCAGTTCCTTCCGCCTTCGTATTGGCGCTGTGCGAGGACGGCCGCCCCGAGGGCGCCCGCATAAACCATGTTGAGTTTCGGTACGATGATCGGATGCCCGATCAGGTCCTCCAGAGCGCGCTTCATCCCGAGGTTGTTGGAAACACCTCCGGAAAACACCAGGTCCGGCTCAAGTCCGAGGCGGTTGATCAAGTTGCGTATGCGCCGTGCTGCGGCGTAGTGGATGCCGGCGGCGATGTCCTCCGTGCGCTCGCCCTTGGCCTTGAGGGAGATAACCTCCGACTCGCCAAAGACCACGCATTGGCTGCTGATCTGCACCTTGTTCGTGGAGAGCAGGGACTTCTCGCCCAGTTCCTCGAGCTTGTAGCCCAGCAGCTCCGCGATCTTCTCGAGGAAGCGGCCCGTGCCGGCGGCGCATTTCTCGTTCATAATGAATTCCAGCACACGACCGTTGTCGGGATCTATCTTGATCGCCTTGGCGTCCTGTCCGCCAATGTCGATGATTGTCCGGGTGCGGGCGTTGAGGAAATGCGCCCCCATGGCATGGCAGGAGATCTCCGTGATCATCGCCGAGGGAAACTCGGGAAATTCGATGGCGATGCGCCCGTAGCCCGTGCCCACGGCGTAGGCGAAATCTGTCCGCTGCAGCCCGCTCGATTTCCCGATCTTCTTGAGCAGACGGTCCGCAGTTTCCTGCGCGTCCACGCCGCTGGACGTGATCGCAGTAAAGACCTCCCCCCGGTTGAACAGGACCGCCTTGGCCTGTCGGGAGCCGATGTCGATGCCAACGGCGTTTATTTCTTTGATGGATGAGATCAGCTCATCCGTTATTACTTCGTTGATTTTCATGTTTTCGTGAAAGCGCTGGTTTCAGGCGGATTCCTTCCAAGCGAAGAAGTGTTTGGGTATCTTCCTGAGAAGGCGGTTGGTGGTGATGCCGACGACCGAGATGATGATCACTCCGACGAGGACGACATCCGTGCGGAACTGCTCCTGGGCCGACATGACGACTGAACCGATGCCGGCGGAAAGGACTCCGATGGCGTATTCGGCGCCGATGGCCGCAAACCAGGAGAAGATCAGCGAGAGCTGCAGGCCGCTGGTGATGGAGGGAAGGGCGCTGGGAAGGATGATCTTCCGCAACATCTGGCTGCGGGAGAAGCCAAGTACGCGGCCTAGCTCCCGATACTGCTGCGGCACGCTCCGGATACCCTCATACGTGCCCATCACAACGGGCTTGGCTGCTCCGATCGCGACAAACGCGATCTTCGCGATGTCTCCATTGCCGAACCAGGAGGTCAGAAGGGGAATCCAGCCGAAGATCGCAACTTGGCGCACGGCATGGAAACTGGGCCCCATGATCCGGTCGCAGACCGGGGAGAGCCCCATGCCGATGCCGAGCGCAAGTCCGATAGACACGCCGATCAGGTAGCCCTGAAAGAGGCGCAGCGAGGTCGCGAGAAGACCGGACAGGAGGTTGTGGCGGACGAGGGGATCTTCGACTGCGGCCCACAGGCGGTCGAAGGGAACGAGAATCAGGGTGCTGACCCAGCCCCTCGATGTCGCAAGCCACCAGAGGACGAGCACGACCAGGAGCGGAGCGAAGGCCCGGAAGCGCGGACTACGATAGATGCCAAGAAAGGTGTTCATTGCGATGTTCCACGCCACACCAGAAGGCGCGCCTCCACTTTTCGCATGACGATGTCCAGGAGCAGACCTATGGCCCCGATGACCGCCACGCAGACGAGCACGACATCAAGCTGAAAAATAAGGCGGCCCCAGGTCATCAGGTAGCCGATGCCCTCTGCCGAGGCCAGCACCTCGACGGCGACCAGGGAGACCCATACGTGGGCGATGCCCTGCCGAATGCCTGTAAAGATGGAAGGCAGCGCGCCCTGCAGGACGATCCTGCGGATGCGCGTCCAGCGCCTCAGACGGAAGACCTCGCCTACCTCGAGATAGGCTGTCGGGATGTTGCGGATACCGTCGGCCGTCACCAGTGTGAGAGGGATCACGCAAGACTTGGCCATGATGAACAGCTTCAGACGGTCGTCGATGCCGAGGAACATCATCAAGAGCGGTATGAGTGTGATCGAGGGTATCTGGGCAAAGGCGCGGAAGGCGGGGCCAAACCAGCTCTCCGCGGTCGGTGAGAAGCCCAGGGCCAGACCCAGCAGGAGCCCCAGTGGCACGCCGATGGCCGCGCCACGCGCTACGCGCCAGAGGCTCACGCCCAGGTGATACGACAGTTTTTCGCCGTAGTCTCCCGTGAGCAGGTCCCGGAAGGTGGCCAGCACGACGAGCGGACTCGGCAGGATGTTAGCTGGCAAAAGTTGCAGGTGGCTCACGAGCGTCCATACGGCGAGTACCGAAACCGGCAGCACCGCGTACTGCGCGATGCGCGAGAGCCGCGCCCGGCTCTCGCCTGCGCCTGGCAGGCTCGGCGTGCTTGTTCGTGCGGGAGCGCTTGCGGGCGCACGGACGACATTCGCGGCAACGATTCTCGCCACCGGCCGGAGCACCGCTCTCGGAACCCGGGCACTGGGAAGTTCGATGATTTCGGGGTTCATATGGTGTAGTCGGCGGAGAGATATTCCAGGACCTCCTGGCGAATCTGGCTAAATGCGGGATCCACGCGGTTGCGGGGATGCGGAAGGTCGATGGGGATCACCTTCTTGATCCGGCCGGGACGGGGCGTGAGCACCACGATCTTGTCGCTCAGGAAAACCGCCTCCTCCACGTCGTGCGTGACCATGACGACGGATACCTTCTCCTGGCGCCAGATGCGCAGGAGTTCCTGCTGCAGGTAGGAACGCGTGAGCGAATCGAGGGCGCCAAGCGGCTCGTCCAAAAGCAAAATTTCGGGCCTTGTGACCAGCCCACGGGCGATTGCCGTGCGTTGCGCCATGCCTCCGGAAAGTTGCCTGGGATAGGCCTTCTCGAAACCGCGCAGGCCCACCAGCCCGATGTGATCGTGCACAAGCCGCGCGCGCGCCTCACGCGTCTGTCCGGTCGCGTCAAGGGCGATCGCAATGTTCTGCTCCACTGTCAGCCAGGGCAGGAGACGGTGCTCCTGAAAGACGATGCTGCGCTCCAGGCCGGGACCGGTGATCTGGCGACCATCGAGGAAAATCTCGCCGTCATAGGCGTCGTCGAGACCGACGACGAGTCGGAGAATGGTCGATTTGCCGCAGCCGGATGTGCCGACCATCGTCACAAACTCGCCGGGTTCCACGGCCAGGTCGATGTCCTGCAGGACCTGCAGGGGCTTTCCGTCGACCCGGTAGGTCTTGCTGACACCTCGCAGCACAAGCGAACCGGCGGAGGAGGGCGCGGCTTCGGGAGCCGATCCCTGCTGCACGCTGTCAAGCACGGCGGTTTCTTGGAATCGTGTCTTCATGGGTTGCGATTTGACGCCGACAAGTCGCCCTCTTCCCGCTCCGCCTTATAGCGCGCGGCCAGCGTGTTGTAGTGCGTGACAAGTTCCTCGTATTTCCCGCTTAATTCGTTGTAGGCGGTGATGGCCTGATTGGCTTTGCCTGCTGCGTCCTTATTGGCGGCGACGAGCTGATCGCGCTGTTCGATCAATATCTTAATGTTCTCGTCGCGTCCGGTGACGGCGCTCTTGAAGCTTTCGATGTTCTGATTCAGAGCCTCGCCGCGCTTGGTGAGCTTCTCATTCTCGGCTTCCAGCGAGAATATCCGAGCCTTGTCCTGGCGGATGATGACGTTCTGTTCGTCTATCTTGGACTTTTGAGCGGCGACATCGGTCTTGAACCCCTCAATATCCTCTTTTGTGAGTCGGATGGACTCTTCCTGCTCAGCGATCTTGTCCGACTGCCGCGAGGCGGTGCGTTGCAGTTCCTCGATCTTGCTCGTGTAATTCTTCTCGCGCGTCCATTGGACGACGCAGAGTCCGCCGAGGACGACGAGCAAAACCAAGTTCAATGTTTGAAGGGGCCGCGTCATGTATCAATGGTCGATAGTTGGTCCGATCTTGCCCGAAGACGTCCCGGTATCCTTGGTCTGGAAAGCCACGTTTTGGATTCCTGCCGTGCGAACGCGGTCAAGCACCGCGATCATGGTTCCATGGCGGGCGTCGACGTCGCCCGAAATCACGACCCGGACATCAGCCTTTAAGCTGTGCTCTCTGGCGAGTTCGGCCTGGAGCTCGTTGCGGCCAATAGGGCGCTTATTGAGATAGATGCCGCCGGTTGAGTCGACTGAGATGGCCAGTGTGTTTGGCTTGTTCTCCGGGTCCCCGGTCTGTGCGGTGGGCAAACTCACCTTTACGCTTTTAGAGTTGGCCATGCTCAGGCTCACGAGCATGAAGCACGCGAGCAGGAAAAACATGATATCGATCAGCGGGATGATCTCGATGCGGGCTTTCCTTCTCCGACCCTTTGATGAAGCGCTGTGCATGATGGGTAGGACTATTCGCCGACAGACACGCTCTCGATGGGAGCAGGGTGCCGGGAGGGCTTTGCCTTCCCCAGGAGGAGATGGACGTTTTTGATCACCGTATCCAGTTCCTCGTGCAGATCGTCGGCGATGCTGCCGAACAGATTGTAGGGAATCAGGGTAATGATCGCGATACCCAGGCCGAAGGCGGTCGCGATCAGCGCCTCGCCGATGCCTCCGCTTACTTTGCTGGCGGCCAACTCCTGGTCTCCGCCGACGAACTTGAAGGACTGCATGATGCCGGTGACGGTGCCAAGCAGGCCCAACAGAGGGGCCAGCGTGACGATGGTGTCCATCGCGGTAATAAAGCGGCGCGCGATTTTCATCTCTTCCGCCTGGCGCACTTGCATCGCAATTTCGAGTCCCGCGCCGGGATGATGCAGACCGTATGAGATGACACGAAGGCGTGGATCGGCGGAATTCTGCGACAGTTTCCCCGCCTCATCGGAGTCGCCCCGGGAAAGAGCCTGATAAGCTTGATTCAAGCGTTCCGTATTGCGACTCCGCGATGCATGAATGCGCCAGACAAGGCGCTCCACGATCACCGACAGCGCGAAGACGGACAGCCCGAGCAGAGGCCACATGACCAGGCCGCCATGGAGAAAGGTATCGACGACGATATTTGCGAGAGGAAGTGATGCCATGATTGGAAGGGTTTCGTGTGGAGTTTAGTTCAGGCGGAATTCGAAGGTTTTGCTGTAGAAGCCGGACTGGCCGGACCAACGCCCGCGCTTGAGATTATTGACTGCCGCCTTGTCGAGCGCCGCAAAGCCCGAGCTTTGCCGGACATTGATCTCGGTTATCTCTCCGGTAGGAGTCGTGCGGAATTCCACGATCACGGCCCCGGATTGCTGCCGGAGAATGGCGTCGGGCGGATAATCGATGCGGGGCAGAAGCAGGTATTTCTCCTCGCTGGCGTTCTCGTCCAAAGACACCGGCATCGGCACAGCACGTCTGCCGCTGACAGCTCCCGACGCTTTTGCGGCGTCGGAAACCAGACGAACAGGTCCTGTTACGGCAATGCCGAAGGCGACGGGCACCGAGGCGGCGACCGCCGAGATGGGTTCCACCTTAGCCAGAGGAGGGAGATCGATGTTGGCGGCCATCGGGATTGCGGGAGTCGTCAGTGTCTCCTCTTGTACGCGCGACGCCGGCTGTTCATCGACGGGTTCCGGCTCAAGTCTGATGTCCTCGATCAGTTTTACTTCCGAAACTGGAGTGACCGGTCTCTTGGCCCGGACCTGTGCCGGATTGATGCCATGTGCGCCGAAGATGCCGGTCAGCACCAAATGGAGCGAGAGGGATGCCGTGAGGATCGGCAGAAGCACGGATGGTTGCACGATCGGCGCGACGGAAAATTCCGCCGGTATTGCCTTTGGCGCAGGGCGGCGAATCGTCGCTCCTACCGAATTGGGGATATTCTGGGTTAATGCGATTTGCATGTGCTGTTCGCTCTTTTTGATATGTATGCTATCGACTTGGTCGGAGTGCTTTAGCTGCGCCTAGTAGTTGGCGCGGAAGGCAACGTAGACGGCCCGGCGTTCGCCTGCGCCGCCTCGAAATAACGCTTCCCTTGCTGACTCGGGATAAATGAAGGGCGAATTGTAGTATTCGCCCCCGGCTGATTCTCCTGCTTTCAAAATGCGGGTGGAGTCAGAGTTCACCCTGTGCGGCGTAAAGCCTGCCAAATGGGAGACTGGATCAAATAGCCGAGGGCTTAAGCCATCGCCGCCGACATCAAAAAACCGGTGTACCAATCCGGTACCAATCCGGCCAAGTTCAGGCATCTTCGGAAGAAGCGCTGAAATTGGATGCTGTGTTTTGTAGAGATCGAAAAACATGCCGGACTAAAGGAGAACTTAACGAATGACTTGTCCTCCAGTGTTCCGGTCGGCGTTAGTTGATTGGCCTTTATCGTATTAAATAACTAAAGATACAAACACAATCGATCTTCTCCTTTATTAGTTTAGATATACTAATTCAAAATATAGCTATACTAATACTATGCTCAGTATCGCCACGTTGGTAATCGACCGCGTTATGAAACGCCAGAATGGCGGCAAAAGTAGCCGATTTGGACGTGATTTTTTAATTCGTGGCCGATGCCGAGCATGATCGGGAAACGGCTGCAATCGAGTTGGACGAACATTATTCTGATTGGGTCATCGCGCCAGCAACCAAAACATGAGGAATAAAACGAAAGGAAAAGGAAACATGTCACTGATACCCGACGGGGAGCCAATCCCGTCCGAGAAAGGTC
>JBAZHQ010000043.1:0-5457 GCA_041652235.1 Opitutaceae bacterium
TGCAGGAGGTGTCTCGATCGGCATCAATCTCAGATCGGACAAGGTCTGTAACTTCAATTGCGTGTATTGCGAAGTGGATCGCCACCATTCGCAGAGCCGCATCGTGGATATCCAGAGACTTGAAGACGAGGTCCGCGCCTTGATTGAATATACCAGAAGCGGAGAACTTTTCCTTTCCGAGCCCTTCGCAAGAGCCCCGCAAGCCTTGAGGCAGTTGAAATGCATCACCTTCAGCGGAGATGGAGAGCCGACTGCATCCCCTGTGTTTCTCGAGGCAGCAACCCTGGCTGTTCGCCTGCGCGATGAAATGGCTGCGCGCGACACCAGGGTCGTATTGATCACCAACTCCGCCTGCCTGGATCGCCCTGGCGTTCGATCGGGGCTCCACACGCTCGCTCAAGGAGCGCATGAAATCTGGGCGAAGCTCGATGCTGGGACCGAGGCGCATTACCAGGCGGTGAATCGGTCGCAGGTACCGTTTGTCCAAATCCTGGGCAATCTCGAACTCGCGGCCCGCGTCACGCCGCTCTTTGTCCAGACCTTGTTTTTACGCCTTCACGGCATGGGGCCTAGTCAGGCGGAAATTATGGCTTACTGCGACCGCCTCGAAACGATCCTTGCCCACGGCGGGCGCGTCTTGGGGCTGCAACTGTGCACGGTGGCGCGTCCACCGGCCGAGCCTTGGGCCACGGCGTTGGCTGACGACGAACTGCTGGCCATTGCCACGCAAATCAAAACCCGCATCGCGCTACCCCAGCAGCTCGCCTTTGGAAAAACCTTTCACATCCCGCGTCAGACTGGCCTCGTCGACACTGTGGCGAGGCGTTTGTCTTGAAATAGTGAAATAGGGTGCGGGCTGGCTGGACGGTAAAGAATTCTTGATCACTTTAAGTGCCCGCCGCGTGGGGCGGAAAAGAGCCGCGGAGTTCCCCGGTGTTCGCGAGCCCATCCAGCGACGCTGCCCACCACCACGATCAGGGGCGTCTTCATGCCCAGCCGCGATAATTCCCGGTCGATGGATGCCAGGGTGGCGAATGCGATATGTTCTTCGTCAGTGGTTCCCGCCTGAATCGCGACGCAAGGCGTCTCCGGGAGCCATTCAGCTTCAAGAAAGCGATCGCGGACACTCCGCATCGAATGCAGGGGCATCATCACCACTACGGTCTCGGTATTGGGAATGCGCGCGATGCTTCCATCGGCATGGTGTCCCGAAACTATGGCGAAGCTGCGCGAAAGGCCGCGATGCGTGATGGGGATGCCGGCGTAGACGGGTACCGTGAGCGAACTTGACAGACCTGGTACGACCTCTACGGGAATCCCAACCGCTTGGCATGCCTCGATTTCTTCGCCGCCGCGACCGAAGACGAACGGGTCCCCTCCCTTAAGCCGTACGACGAAGTGCCCCTTTTGGGCGAGCCCCACAAGTAGATCGTTAATACTGTCCTGTGAGTGCGAAACGCCAAAACCCTTCTTTCCCACGGAGTACATTTGGCAGGAAGCAGGGACCATCTGCAGAAGCTCAGGGGAGACCAGACGGTCGTAGACGAGCGCAGTGGCCCGCCCTAGGGCTCGTAGTCCCATGCGCG
The DNA here is from genome assembly GCA_041652235.1 of Opitutaceae bacterium. GTDB lineage: Bacteria > Verrucomicrobiota > Verrucomicrobiia > Opitutales > Opitutaceae > MWDT01. The sequence goes on from JBAZHQ010000043.1 coordinate 1,587, forward strand.
TGATCAAATCCGGATGCCCTGGGCCGGCGCCCACGAGGATGACTCGTCCGCAGCTTGAAGGCGGCTTGTTTGCTACCGACGACGATTCGGTGGACTCCCCAATGAATTTGTCGAGACGCTCGCGCAGGGCTTGTTCGCATGCGAGGGATCCATCGCGGCGTAACAAATCGAGCCATCTTTCCCAGTCGAGGGCTTTCCAGAAACGCTCACGCTTCTCCAAAGGAATCCTGGATTGCGACTCTTCGCGCAGCTTTGCGACCAACCCGACCAAGTTACCGAAACCGTCGGCAATCCAGTCCAGGAGTTTGCGCCGCGCGAACGACGATAGAGAAGGAGCACCGCCACCGGTACCGATGGCGATCTGGACGCACTCCGAGCGTGCCACGGCCGGAACGTGGAAATCGCACAGCTCGGGGGCATCGACTACGTTGCAGAGTATCCCTTGCCGTGAACAAGTCTCGTAGACTGCTCGGTTCACAAGCTGATCTGACGTCGCTACCACAACGAGGCGAGCGCCTTCCTCGTCTCCGGCCTTCCACGGGCGCTCTAGGCGTTGGAAGCGGTCTTCGATCTCCGAGAAGCCTGAGTCGAAGACAGGGGCGACTACGCGTAGATGCGCACCGCATCCGATCAGATCGCGAGCTTTGCGCAGCGCGATCTTTCCAGCTCCAACCAGGAGCGTATCGCGACCCGACAGATCGAGAAACAGAGGATACAAAGGAGGTCGTTGCTTGGCCATTTGTGCAAGAAACCCGCAGGAGGCAGGATTAAAAGATTACTTCATGCCACCTACGACTGGCTCAAGGGGCGCTTAGCCTTGCCGCCGTTTGCGGATGAGGATGCGGAACGCGGTATTGAAGGGTTCGACGGAGATGATTTCGTGGCCGTCGTTACGCGCGCTTTCGGGGACATTGCGCGCACCGTTATGATCAAGGATGACCGCGAGGACTTGGCCGGGCTTTAGTGGCGCGAGCGCCATGCTCGTTTTCATGTAGTTGAGCGGGCAAACGACGCCGCGAAAGTCCTTGGTGACGTCGGCAGGAAAGGTGGCGGCGGGAGCCGCCTGTGGGGCTGGCACAACTGCAGGAGTCGCCGGAGCAGGGGCGGCACAAGATGCGCCGTCGGCAAACTTCGGTAGCTGCAAGGTGGCATCCATGCTTTTGAACAGCCTTTGCACGGTGGCAACTAAAGCGGATGCCGCTTCCGGCGTGGCTGCGAAGCGCTGCGCCGCGTCGGGAAACTCAGCGGCTTGCACGCCTTGCGTCACGACGGTCTGCACGGCGGGATTGACGAGGCCGGCGTCGATGAAATGCTTCTGGAAGAGTGCAAATGCAGCACGGTCATCGCCGGCCTGTTCGCCGCGCGTGACTAGCAACGCACGGGCGGCGAGGGCAGCGGCGGAGAAATACCGTTTCTCCTGCAGGGCCTCGGCGGCGCTCTTCAAATCGACCTCGATCAGATCGAGCACACCGGCGCCGCATTCGCCCGGTACGCGACCGGCGAGGGAGAACGGTTCCTCGGCACCCCAGTCGTAATAGAAATTACGGTCTTCCTTGAAACTCGGAACGTGTTTGTGCTTCGCCGCGAGTTCGTCGATGAAGCCGCCAGCAGTGGCGAGGAAGGCGGCGAAGTCCGGCCGTTGCGGCGAAAGGGCGAAGGCGTTAAGCAGGTCGGCGATGAACGCCGGCACACGATGAGCCGGGATAGTGTGGCGTCCGCTCGCCAGCACCGTTTTTCCCTCTTCGACATGTCCGCCAAACTGCAACGTGTAATGCGGCACGAGACGACCGTCCACGCGGCGGGCGGCGCCGTGCAGCCCGATGTCGGCGATGGGATGCCGGCCACAGGCGTTGGGGCAGCCACTGATGTTGAGTTTCAGTTCGCCGAGCGCATACAGATTCACGCGACTTTGCGATAGCGCATCGGCGATGCCCTGCGCCAAGCCGCGCGAGAGGCAGAGGCCAAGCCGGCAATTGGCCGCGCCTGTGCAAGCGACCAAATCACGCAGCACCGGCAGCCGGCTGGAACCGAGCGCGAGTCCTTTAAGCGCGGAGTATAGCGGTGCCAGTTCGTCCTGCCGCACCCAGCGCAACACGAAATTTTGATCTTGTGTCGCGCGAAGGAGTTTTTCGCCGTGTCGCTCGACCACATCGGCGAGCGCGCGCAGTTCATCCGAGGGAATGTCGCCGAGAAAAAGCGGCAGTTCGATTCGGAAATAGCAGGATTGTTTTTGCGGCCGCACATTCGTCGCCAGCCATCGGGTGTAGGCTGGGTCAGCGACTGCCGGCATGTTTCGCGTGAACGGCGCAGGGTCGGGCGTGCTGTGCTGGACCGGTTGGAGCGCCGGCAATAGGGGCCGCTGGCCGCGCACGAGGACAAGCTCCTTCAGGTACAGTGTTCGAAACGCTTCGAGGCCGATCTGCCGGATCAGGAAACGCAGCCGGGCCTGCCGGCGGTCCTTGCGGTTGCCGTGTGTGTTGAACACGCGCTTGATCGCCTCGACGACCAGCGGGACATCCGAGGCGGGCACGAACTCTTCGAGCAGCTCCGCTATGCGGCTGGTGGAGCCCAGGCCGCCGCCGACCCAGACGGTGAAACCTTCGATGCCGTCGCGCTTCTTCGCTATCAAACCGACATCGTTGACCGTTGCGCCCGCCGAGTCGCGTCCGCAGCCGGAGAAGGCAACCTTGAATTTGCGCGGCAATTGGAACGACTGCGGGTCGGGCAGGAGAAACTCGGTCAACGCGAGGACATGCGGCGTGACGTCGAAAGCCTCGTTCGCGCAAACTCCGGCGTGGGGGCAGCCGACGATGTTGCGCACGGTGTTGCCGCCGCCCCCCTTGGTCGAGAGACCGGCTTCGGCCAGCGCAACGAGCGCCGGATGAATGGCCTCCACCCGCACGCGGTGAATCTGAATGTCCTGTCGGGTGGTAACGTGGAGAACTCCATTGCCGTGCGTTTGGGCGACATCGGCCAGCTTGCGGAGTTGATGAGGCAACGCCACACCGGCGGGAAAACGCACCCGCAACATGTAGGTGCCGGATTCGCGCTGCTCGTACACGCCCTGAGGCACGCGGAAGACTTGAAACTGTGTGGGCGAGATCGTGCCTGCCTTGAACTGGGCGACGTTCTTTTCAAAGGCAAGGAGATCGTCGGGCAGGCTCGGCGGGAGTTGCCACAGGCGGGGAGAGAGGGGCTCGGTTGGCATGATGGAGGCGCGTTTGAGTTCGGTGGTGTGGGCGGGTGAGATCAATCGGCCGGCAGACCTTCGTTGCCCAGGATGTCGGCGAAGAAGCTGGCGTACTTGAAACCGCTGTCCGGCGAGATCGCCACGGCGACGCCGGGCCGGGTCGCAAGAAAATCGACCGCCGCCTGCGCGATGGCCCCGGTGGACGGACCGACGATCAATCCTTCCTCGCGAAAGAGGCGCTTCGTCATCGCATACGCCGGCGTGTCGTCGACGCGGATGACATGGTCGATCACGCTGCGATCCAGAATGGCGGGTTGCTTCGCCTCCTGGAGATTCTTCAGGCCCGGAATCCGGTGCCCCTTCTGCGGCTCGACGGCGATCACCTGGATCTTGGGATTGCGCTGCTTCAGATACCGGCCGACGCCGGTGATCGTGCCGCAAGTGCCGTAGCCGGCGAAGAAGGTGTCCACGCGGCCCTCGGTCTGATTCCAGATTTCCGGCCCGGTGGTTTCGAAATGCGCGGCGACGTTATCGGAATTCTCGTACTGGTTGGGCATCACATAGCGGTCTTTGGTCGCGGCGCCTTCGACGAAGGAATGCGCAAGCGCGATTGCGCCGTCCTTAGGATGGTTGATCGGGCACAAATCGTCCGGTGTCGCCCAAACTTCCGCGCCAAGCATT
>JBAZHQ010000043.1:5467-17991 GCA_041652235.1 Opitutaceae bacterium
AAGGGCACCTTCTTTTCTTCGGGCACGCCGTCCGGGATGGTTACGGTGAGCTTCGTGCCGAGCAACGCGGCCAGTGCCGCCAGCGCGATGCCCGTGTTGCCGGAACTCGGCTCGACGAGGTCCTTACCCTCCAACTCCCCGCGCTCCTGAAGTCCCTTAAGTAAATACAGTGCGGTGCGATCCTTGATCGAGCCGAACGGATTGAACCATTCCAGTTTCAGAAACAACGGTGTGGCCGACGCGGAGTGGACCCTGTTCAGCCGAACGAGCGGTGTGGGATTCCTCGGGTTGGCGATCAACTCGCGAATATCGTGGTAGCGCCGTAACTCAGGATTACTGGAGAGTGGTTCAAATTGCATTATAACGTATTGAATAGATCAGCCTTGTATTGATCGCGTGCAGGAGGCCCGGCTCGGCGGACTTCTATTGCCGCCGAGCCGATCCTGCACCGCCTAAGCCGTTGCCAGCTGCAGTGCCTGGTCGATGTCGGCGATGATATCGTGCGCGTCCTCGATTCCAACGGAGAGGCGGATGTAATCCCCGGTCACGCCGGTGGCCTCCTGCTCCGCTTGCGTGAGCTGCTGGTGCGTGGTGGTGGCCGGATGGATGACAAGACTCTTGGCGTCGCCAATGTTGGCGACGTGCGAAAGCAGCTTCACCGACTCGATGAATTTGCGCCCCGCCTCGCGCCCGCCGGTGGTCGGATCCGGAACATGGCCGGCATGAAGGCCCAGCGTGTCGAGTCGGTAGTTTGAGGTGCTCATGTTTTTGTTTTTTGGGTTATTGGGAGGAAGATCGGGAATCGGAATTCGAACGTGGTGGGGATGACCCGCACCCCTGGCCGGTGAAGAGAGCCCTCCGTCGGCGGACGGGAAGGCAAACGGTGGCGGGAGGCGGGGGTTGGAATCGAACCAACTCGTACGGCGATTGCGGCGCCGGGCCTTCCCATTTGGCTACCCCGCCACTGACGCGGCGGCGAACGCCGAGATGAGATCGTCGAGGTTTTCGCTGTCGGTATTGACGTCGGCAAAGAGCCAGGTGGAGAGGTAGCGCTCACTTGCCGAGGGGATGATCGCGACAATGAGCTTACCTTTGTTCTCGGGCCGTTTGGAGAGCTGGAGCGCCGCCCACACCGCTGCACCAGACGAGATGCCGATCGGAATGCCGTCGAGCTGGTTCACTTGTTTCGAGACTGGGCCGGAGTCGGTATCCTTCACGCGGATCACTTCGTCGTAGATTTTGGTGTTGAGCACTGCGGGCACAAAACCGGCGCCGATGCCCTGTAACTTGTGCGGGCCGGGCTGGCCGCCGGAAAGCACGGGTGAAGCGTCGGGCTCCACCGCCACGATCTTCACCGAGGGTTTACGCGCTTTGAGCGCTTCTCCGACTCCGGTGATGGTACCGCCCGTGCCGATGCCGGACACCACGATATCCACCTGGCCGTCGGTGTCGCGCCAGATCTCCTCGGCAGTCGTGCGCCGGTGGATATCCGGATTCGAGGGGTTGATGAATTGTTGGAGGATTACGCTGTTGGGGATCTTAGCAGCGAGTTCCTCGGCTTTGGCGATAGCCCCCTTCATGCCTTTCGCCCCCTCCGTGAGAACAAGATGCGCGCCCAGCACCTTGAGCAGCTTGCGGCGCTCAAGACTCATCGTCTCGGGCATGGTGAGGATGAGACTTAGTCCTTTCGCCGCGGCAACGAATGCTAGCGCAATGCCGGTGTTACCGCTTGTCGGCTCGATCAGGACGGAGTCCCGGTTGATCCGGCCAGATTTCAGAGCATCATCGATCATCGCGAAGCCGATGCGGTCTTTGACGCTCGAGAGCGGGTTAAAGAATTCGAGTTTGAGGACGACGTCCGCGAGGGCGCCGTATGCAGCCGCGGTACGGTTGAGGCGCACAAGCGGAGTGTTGCCGATGGTTTCGGTGATGTCATTGTGGATTCTGGACATGATGGCCGGAGGGTTAGGATTTAGGTTGGTCTTACAGTATTGGATGCGAACGACGGACTTCAGAGATGAGCCGCATAGGCGATGAAGCCGCGGTATTCCGAGAGGATGGTTTCGAGTGCGATAGCCGCGGCCGCGACCTGCTGTTCGAGGAGAGCACGGGCTGGCGTTTCAAAGATGATCTCGAACGGCCGCGGGCGTTGTTCGGGTGGCGGCGCGAGCACGCCTTTGAAGCAGTCGCAGATGACGCCGTCCCTCGCCGCAAAGCCGTCGATCACCGATTCGTGATTGCGCGGCAGTACTTTCCCCGAGGCGTGCAACGCGGGGATTAGCAGGTTTTCGTTGAGAACCCGGCCATGGGCATATCCGTAAAGGCCGTCGCTAGTGTCGTCGGCATGGAGCGTGATAATGCCGTCGAGGTTCTGCGTGGCGAGTTCCTCCTCCAGGATGCGCACCTCCGACTGGTCGGAACCGCGCCAGAATTCACGGTTCAAGTCACGGCCGGCGCGGTTATGCCGGGTGCCATCCTCATAGCCGGTGGGATTGCAGATCGGATAGCAGACGAGGTCGTAGCCGGTCGCGAGCGTGGGCTGATTGGCGAGTGTCTGCAGGAGCCGCAGCAACGCGTAGGCGCCCGCCGGCTCGTCGCCGTGAACCAGCGCGAAGAACCCGATCCTACGCTGCGACACGCTGGTTTGCGGGCCCAGAAACACAAAACGCGGAATCTTATAGTAACGCCGGTCGTTACAGAATTGACCCGCCACCGTACCTATGACTGCCTGCGAGGTTTCGGAAAGCCTGAGAAACTGCGCGTGCAAGCGCCGCAACTTGCGCGGGTGGTCGGTGAGTATGGAGGGAGTCATCGCGATGGACTGATGCGAGGACGCGCGTCAGAGGTGCTGCCCGTAGGCCACGATCCCGCGGTAACGCAGAACGAAGCGTTTCAAGATGGAGGCGACTGCTTCGCGATAGAGCTCTGCCGGCCACGCGGCAGGGATGCGCAGCGTCAGCTCGAAGGGATGAAACGGTTGGTCGTCGGCTATCGTCAACGGACCGTCCGCCGAGGCATCGACGCTCGCCGTTTCCCAACGCACCATGAAGGGCGCAACATCATTGGAGTCGATCAATTCCACGCCCGGCGTTGGGTGCTCCTCGTGGGCGGGTGTGCGCAACCGCACCGTGATGGCGTCGTCGCCGGGCGCCGACTCGACGCGAACGAAACCGTGATAGCTGCGCAGCCGCGAGTCTTTCTCCAGCAGGTCGATTTCGGGGGCTACGGCCTGGGTCCAGCTTTGGCGCACGAGCGCCCGCTCTTCGCTGGCACCGGAGAGTCCGAGCACATCGATCAGGGGGAAGAACGAGAGATTTAATCCCTGCCCGATGTCGGGTCTGAGCGCGAGTTGCTCGACAAAGTGCAACAGCGCCAGTGTGCCGCGCAGGTCGCGATGATCGAAACCCGACAGAAAGGCAAGCCGCACCGCGGCGTCCGAGGCGTTGGGTCCGAAATACACGAAACGCGGCACGTAATAGGTGCGCGATTGCCACTGGAACGGTCCGAGCGGCGAGCCGAACACATAGTCCGAGCGCTGCACGAGCCCGTACAACGCATCGAGCTGTTCACCGAATAAGGCGGCGAGCGAGAGCGGCGCAGCCCGGTTGGCTAGATGGGTGTTTTTTGTGATCGGAGGAGAAAGTTTTGTGCTCATGGCGTGAAATTCTATCAATGCCTCCAGATGTCCGGTTGGTCGTTTTGGATCGTGCGTGGTAGAGGCCCTCGACTCGTGCCGCCGGGCAAAAAATCAGATATGGTCGCGGTACAACACGGTGTCTCCCTGTGACGGATCGATCCGGGTTTTTTCCGTGCGCTCGATCTGGGTGACCTTGTGGTCATGCACCACGATTTGGACGACGCCATAGCGCAGGGATGCGACTTTCTCGCCGACAATTCGGAGCCATGCCGGGAGCGATTTGGACAAGTCTGTTGGCACGGGGTTTGAGTTCATTGAAAGTGTGATGTTTTTAGTTGACCTTATAATAGTAGATAGGATTGATATGATTTAGATCAATAATAAATTTACTAAACATGTCATGTTTGGTTTAGATTATATATATAAGCCACTTGTGAATTTTTTAAGCCACTATTTTCACTAATGAACTGAGATGTAATGGTACGCTGCGAAACATGTTGATCGAGATCGTGGCGCCGAGGAGAAAATCAACGCGTTCCTGCCAACCCTTGACGCCATGATGGGCGGCGGCCTCGTCACACGTGAGCCGGTGAAAGTGCTCCACTACCGGCACAAGAGCCGCGACACAGTACCGGAGCAGCGGAGGGGAAAACCAATTTTGAACTGCAAAGAAGCAAAGAAACGAAGATCGGATTGAGGAGAAATCGAACCACTTCGAATCCTTCCGCCTTGCTCTTAGGTTCTTTGCTTCTTTGCTTCTTTGCAGTTCATCTCTGGGAATTCTGACTTTGACTTGATCGGTCAAGGTTTGCGTGTGCAAGGAGACCCTGGCTCCAGCGATGAATTTTGCCACTTTGCCGCCGACATCCGGCTTTCCGGCTGGCCATTAATCGCGTTCGGCTGTAATTTGCAGCGTGCTTCCTCACCCGACACTGACCGCCCATTACGCCACACCCGAGGCGAAATCGGAATTCGTCAGACGACTGTTCGACAAGGGAGCCAAGTATTACGATGCCGTGGTGGACTGGGGCTTTCTCCGCAGCGGAGCCGCCTACCGCCGCTGGACGCTGAAACGGCACGGTTTGCGCCCGGCCGATCATTTGCTCGATGTGCCGGCCTGATTGCCCCATGTCGAGGTGATGATCATACTGCTGATCTCCGCCGACACGGTGCCAGCACAACCGAATTTTCCGCCAGAATCGAAGCGTGATTTAGCCCGCCACTTGCGCGTTACATTGCTTGCGCGTCATCGCCCGGCGCGCTTTCCTAAACAGTCTGTTACTTGGATTGACCATGGCAGCCTCCACAACCCACATCGTCTTACTGCCGACTTACAACACTGGTCCGCGGCTATGCGAGGTCGTAGCGGAGGCACTGCGCCACTGGCAGCCCGTTCTCGTCGTGGTCGACGGCAGCACAGACGGCAGCGAGCTACCCGTGATCGAACTGGCCAAGGCCGATCCGGCTCTCACCGTGCTGGTATTGCCGCGCAACTCGGGCAAGGGCGCGGCCGTGCTCGTCGGCGCGCGCGCCGCGCAAGCCCGCGGCTTCACACACGCTCTTGTGATGGATGCGGACGGGCAGCACCCGTCCGGATGCATTGCGAAACTCATGGACGCCTCGCTGCGCCACTCTAGAGCCCTGGTATTGGGCCAGCCGATTTTTCCCTCGAACATGCCGTCCGAACGCCGGCACGGCCGGAAACTCAGCATCGCACTTGTGCACTTCGAATTAATGGGTTCAGGGGTTGCCGATCCGCTGTTTGGCTTTCGCGTGTATCCGCTCGCGCCGCTGCTCGCCGTCCTTGGACCGCGCCACGGAGGCAGACGCTACGACTTTGACACGGAAGCCGCCGTGCGGCTCGTCTGGGCGGGACGCCAGGCAACACCCGCGACCAGGTCAATTGCACCTTGGAAAACCTGCGCGAGATATCGCTCGTTTGCGGCCTCGGCCCAAATCTCTCCATGGGGCACGCGGGCATCCGCCACTTCAAGATCTACGTTCGCCACGCTGGCGATCAGCCTGCGGTGGCGGCGGCCCTGGAGGAACGCCTGCTTCAAGCGGACGATCTGGTCACCTACCTCCACGCCAATATCTGTCGAGCAGAGTTAAATGTTGAAATTGAAATGACAGGACGCGGCTCGGCTGAGCCTACGTCTGTTGGTTCAATCTGACAGCGATGAGCGATATGACGGCAATAAGATAGAGCGGATGCCGGAGCAGCCGGAAATAAGCGACAAAGAAGATGACCATGCCGAGTATCGTCCCGCTCATCTTGGCCGTCCACCACGTGAGCACGCGGGCACCGATTTGGTGAAACCAGCCAGGAGCGGGCGGACGCTTTTGCGGCAAGTCCATGAGCATGATTCAGCAATCGAGCCGCAAAGATCGCAAGCCCGGCGGCATCTTCTTCCGCTTGGCGATCCTTGCGCCTTGATGTGAGATCCTGTTTCTCTTCAAGCATGCCAGGAAACGGCCTTTCTCCGATCCGGCTGCGATGGTCCGCTTTTTTCGAATTGAAAGCCGTACACTCTATCATCCTTATCCCACACGGCGATGGATTCCGCCACTCCCGGCCCGCGGGAGAAACCGCCTGACGAAAGTTGGTGCTGATGACTCCTACTGCGAACCAACGCACGTGTCATTATCATGAACCTATACTTCTGGATAGCGATCGGCAGCGGCCTCGGCGGTGTGGCGCGTTTCGCCCTCTCGGGCTTCGTCGCGCATCATTTCGGCGAGACCTTCCCCTGGGGCACGCTCATCGTCAACGTCCTTGGTTCCTTCATCATCGGCTTCTTCGCGACACTGACGGAGCCCGAGGGTCGCCTCCTCGTCGGTGCGACCGGGAGGCATTTTTTCATGACCGGAGTCCTGGGCGGCTTCACAACGTTCTCCTCGTTCAGCCTGCAAACGCTCAACCTCGCCCGGGATGGCGAATGGCTGCGGGCCGGCGGCAATGCGCTCGGCTCCTTCGTTCTTTGCCTGCTCGCGGTCTGGCTCGGCCACCTTGCCGCGATGGCGCTCAACTCAATAAAAGGATCCTGACCATGACCCTCCCTGAACAGTCGTTGCTCCTGCGCATCTTCGTCGGTGAATCCGACCGTTACGAAGGCCATCCGCTCTATGAGGCCCTCGTTCTCAAAGCCCGCGAAGCCGGTCTTGCGGGCGCCACCGTTCTTCGCAGCCCGATGGGCTTCGGCGCCGCGAGCCGGCTGCATACGGTGAAAATCCTGAGACTGTCCGACGACCTTCCGATGGTGATCGAGATCGTGGACGCCGAGGAGAAAATCAACGCGTTCCTGCCCATTCTCGACGCCATGATGGGCGGCGGCCTCGTCACACTCGAGAAGGTGAAGGTGCTCCACTACCGGCACAAAAGCCGCGACACAGTACCGGACGATAAACCCAGCGACAAAGGATCTCGCTGAGCGGTAAAGATTGCCGTGAAGCAGGAATCTGCTTGGCGGGAAACCGAATCTCTCGCTAAGTCGCTAAGATCGCCAAGCAGATGATGTGCTCGATTGAAAGATACACATGATGAATGAAAATGAGATAGGTAAGATCATAGTTGATGCAGCAGTGACCGTGCATCGCGAATTGGGGCCCGGGCTCCTGGAAACAGTGTATGAGGCCATACTGGCACGCGAACTCATGGACCGCGGTCTGAATGTCGAGAGGCAGGTACCAGTATCAATCCAGTTTCGAGGCATTCGCTTCGAGGAGGGATTCCGAGCTGATATCATTGTCGAAGGAAAGGTAATTCTCGAACTAAAGTCGGTCGAGACGGTCAACAACGCCCACAAGAAGCAAATCCTGACATACCTGAAACTTACAGGGATGAAACTGGGTTTCCTTCTCAATTTCGGCGTAGCGCTCATGAAAGATGGCATCACACGAACCGTGAATCAACTACCCGAAGACAAATGAAACAGAATCCCTCGCTAAGTCGCTAAGGTCGCTAAGCAGAAGGAAGGTTCTTGGCGCTCTTGGCGTCTTAGCGAGATACAGAATCTCTCGCCAAGCGATAAAGACCGCCATGCAGATGATGGTCTCGATTGAATACAGAAATAATTTTACCGTAAAAGCATCTCAGCCGTATTTCTCGGCGACGCGGGCGGCCTTAGCCTGGAGTTCGAGTTTGCAGGCTACTTTGCCGTGCGCGAGATCGCGGCAGACTTGAGGGCGCCTGTCATAAACGGCGCAGAAAAACACCGGGGCCTGTCCGCGCTCCTTTGTGATTTGCAGGGCGAGGCAATGACCGTCTTCCATGCGCATAGTGGCCTGCCCGCCGACCCTCCGCGCCCACAGATCGACGTCGCCGCCAAGGCGCTCCCAGTCGGCTTCACTCACCTTCACATAGGTGCCCGACTTGGCGCAGCAGCACACGCCGCAATTGAGGCAGTTCTCCGGAATCTCCATGGCAGCGGTATAAAAGCCTCGCGAACCATTCCGGCAAGGTCGCACTGCTGCTTATCGGACATCCCTCCCGGATTCGGACAATGAAGGCCCTTCGATCCACTGCCTGCGACTCGGAATTCGCCGCCCGCGATCTGATTCCTTTTTCGTTTCGGGTTTGAAAGCCGGCCCGGGCATCCTAATCGTCCGGGTGCAGCGCTCACCCACCCTCCTCTTCTTTCCATGCCCACCACCATTTTCACAATCGCCAACCAGAAGGGCGGCGTCGGCAAAACCACCACCGCGGTCAATCTCTCGGCGGCCCTTGCGGAGAAGAAAATCCATACGCTGCTCATCGATCTCGACCCGCAGGCGAACGCGACCAGCGCGCTAGGCATCGAGAAACAGGCGGGCAAGAGCCTCTACGGCCCGCTCCACGGCGAAGGTTCCGCCTTCGATATGATCACGCCCACCTCCTACGAGCATCTTGCCATCATCCCGAGCGAGGAGGATCTGGCGGCGGCTGAGATCGAGATCGCACAGTCCGAGAACTACCTGTCGAAACTCAGGGCCGTCCTCGACCCCGTGCGGGCCAGCAACGGTTACCGCGTCATCATCATCGACTGTCCGCCCGCCCTGGGAATGCTCTCGATGAACAGTCTCGCCGCCGCCGACTACCTGCTCATCGCCCTGCAATGCGAATACATGGCCCTCGAGGGGTTGGGGCAGATACTTAGAAACGTCGAACGCCTCAAGACTGCGGGCGTAAATCCGTCGCTCGAAGTGGGCGGCATCGTCATGACGATGTTCGACATCCGCACCAACCTGTCCCGCGAGGTCGTCGAGGAGGTCCGGAAGCATCTGCCCGATAAGATATTCAACTCGGTCATTCCCCGCACCGTCCGCCTGAGCGAGGCGCCCAGCTTTGGGAAAACCATCTTCGCCTACGACCCGACTTCCCCCGGGGCGAGCGCCTACAAGAATCTCGCCAAGGAGATGATCGAGCGCTTCCAGCTCAAATCATCATAGATCCGCCCGGGTATTCATAAGACTGCAATGCCCTCCGCCCCCTTCTCCACCTCCTCTCGTCTCTGGCCAGCCACGGTGGCGGCCAAGTATTGGCAGGTCTTCCTCGTGGGGCTGCAAAGCAACATCGTGTACCGGTGGAACGTCGCGATCCGGGCCTTCTCCTCCCTTTTCCACCTCGTCGTCGTCTTCACGCTCTGGACAGCCGCGTACAAGGGGCATGACAGCATCGGCGGCTTCACCCTGGCACAGACGCTCACCTACTTCATCTTGATCCTCGTCCTGCAGTTTCTGATCGGCGCGGTGAACGAGGACTACCAGATCGGCGAGGAAATCCGAAACGGCCTCATCAACCAGTTTCTTCTCAAACCCATCAACTACTTCGTCTACCGGTTCACGATCTTCATCTCCGCCAGGCTCGTGTCGACTTTCCTGGCGCTGTTCCCCCTGCTGGTCGCCTACCCTTTCATCCAGGGCTATCTCGTATTCCCGTCGGAGCCCTGGCGCCTCTGGCTCGGCCTGCCCGCCCTCACTCTATCCGCCCTCATCCAGTTCACCATCGCCTATTGTTTCGGCCTGATGGCGTTTTGGTTCCTCGAGATCCAATCGTTCGTGATTCTTTCCTTCGCGATCGAGACGCTCCTGGGCGGCCAGATCTTCCCCTTGGACCTCATGCCGGCCGGTCTGTATAAAATCTCCCAATACCTGCCCTATTACTACCAGATGTATTTTCCCGCCGCCATTTTCACAGGGAGGATCGGTTCGCCGTCGGCAGTGCTGCACGGTCTCGCTATCCAGGCTTTCTGGTGCGTATTCCTCCTGGGGCTGGCCCGCCTGCTCTGGACGCGCGGCCTGCGCCAACACACCGCAGTCGGAGGCTGAGAGCGCAAAACCACGATGACACTCGCCCACTACCTGCGCATCTGGCTCGCAAGCGCCCGCTACTCGATCGTGCGGACGATGATGTTCCGCTTCGACTTTCTCATGTGGTCGCTGGTGGAGTTTCTCTGGATGTCGGTGAACGTGCTCCTGGTCGCCGTCATCTACCGCCATACCGATTCGATCGCGGGATGGAACAAGTATGAAATGCTTCTCCTGGTCGGCACCGCGATGATCCTGCAGCGCCTCATGATGGGGCTGTTCTGGAGCAATCTTTTCGAGCTGGGTCGCAATATCCGCACCGGAAACTTCGATTTCTTCCTCTGTCAGCCGGGCAACCCGATCTTCATGGTCTCCACTCGAAAATTGGACCCGGATGGCCTCATCAACACGTTCGTCGCTATCGGTGTCGTCATATATTCCGCCCAGCAGCTCGGCCTGCATCCGGGCCTGCTCAACATCGCCCTGTACATCGTCGTTCTCCTTATTGCGTTGATCATCCACTACTCTGCCCTGCTTCTGATCGTTTCCTCGACCTTCTGGATCATCGGCAGCCAGGGCATCGAGGGGAGCTACTTCAATCTCTTCGAGTTCTCTCGCCTGCCCAAGGAAGCCTACAAAGGCTTCGTCAGTTTGATAGTCGTCTACGCCCTGCCGGCAGTGGTCGCGAGCAACGTTCCTGCCCGTGTGCTCATCCACGGTTTCCAACCCTTGCATGTCTTCTGGCTCGGAGGCCTCGCCGCTCTCTGGTTCGCCGTTGCGGTCTTCTGCTTCAATCGCGGTCTTCGCCGCTACAGCAGTGCGAGTTCATAAGCCGCGTTTTTCGCCTTCGCCCCGCCATCCTCCCCAATCCACAGACGATTGCCACGAAGAGGCATAGCGCGGCAGAGCCGCAACCAAATAGGCTATAAGATGTAAGTTAAAAGCTTTAAGTTCAGGCAGGTCTTGGCTGCGGCTCCGCCGCTCCGTGCCCTCAGAGTCCTCCGTGTTAAAAATGCCTTTCCTCAGCGAGCACTGCGCCTCTGCGCGAGAACCCTGATTGAAAAGACAAGACCTTGCGGACATGCCCCGGGATTTTTCGTGAGTTTCCGTGACCTTTCGTGGTAACCGCCTTGGTCTTAAATCCCCGCCTTCGATCCATTTTCGCACAGTGACGTGGTGGCGCGGAGAAAGACAAACCCGACTTCCGAAACTAAGAATCCTCCAGACAGGTATTTGTTTGCGGATCGGACCTCTGCGCCTCAGCGCCTCTGCGCGAGAACCCTGATTGGAAAGATCGTCCAAAAATTATGGACCTCGATCCATTTTCGCGCAGTGACGCAGAGGCGCAGAGGTCCGATCCCTCCTCCGTACTACAATACTTTCAGATCCTCGCAGGCTGAGAGGAATTTCAAAACTCTCGGCATTGCTGCCTTGCGGAATTTCTCCGATAGCCGAAAGCCGACCGCTGACCGCCCCGGTTTGCCCGACTTCCCGAAGGCCCTGCGCTCGCCGAATGGGCGATCTCCGACGTCCGACTTCCTTGCTGGCTTCCGGCCTCTTTGGTTGCGGCTCCGCCGCGCACTGTTTTTTTGTGGCCATTCAACTGCGTTTTCTGAGTCTTTTCATCCTCCAGTGACCGATTCCCCCTCCCATCCCCTTGAGCTTCTGCAGTCGCGACTCACGCATGTGTTTCGCAACCAGGCCCTGCTCAGGCGTTCCATGATTCATCTCTCGTACCTGCAGGATCACCCGGAGGAGGCCGAGAGCAACCAGCGTCTTGAATTCCTGGGAGACTCCGTTCTTCAACTCGTGCTTACTCAAGCTCTGTACGAGCTCTATCCGGGAGATCGGGAGGGCCTGCTCAGCAAGCGCCGCGCCGCCTTGTCACGAGGCAAGTTTCTGAGCTCCCTCGCCAAGGATATTGGCATCGCCGAATGCCTGCTTCTCGGAGCGGGTGAAGAGGCCGCCGGTGGGCGCACCCGCGCTTCCGCCCTGGAGGACGCTCTCGAAGCGCTGATCGGCGCCCTCTTTCTGGACAGCGATTTTCCTACCACCCGCCGCATCGTGCTCGGACTCTACGGCCCTCTGCCGGTTATCCTTTCCTCAGTCGAGGACGAAGAAAACCCGAAAGGGCGTCTCCAGGAACTCGTGCAGCCCACTCACGGAAACCAGGCCCTGCGCTACGAGGTGGTCAAAGTCTCCGGCGAGGATCATGCCCGTGAATTCGAGATAGCGGTGTTCCTTGTCGATCGCAAACTGGGCGAAGGTCGCGGCCCCTCCAAAAAGGTTGCCGAGGAAGCCGCGGCTCAGATCGCCCTTGCGACCCTCCGAGGCGAAGGTTTTGAGGAGAGCTAGAGCTGCGGGTTGGGCTTCCCATGACCCTAGGAACTTGTCATCTGAATCTAATGATTTGGCGCGCACCCTTTCTTTTCCTGTTATTCACAGTCCTCCTGCGGGCTGCGGAACCCATGCAGCCCGGCGCGGAAATCGTCTCGGTGCAGGGCGCCCTTAATTGGGGCCCTCTGCTGGCAAGGCTGGCGAACAAGGGGGCGATCTATTCCACATTCACGGAGCAACGCTGGTTTAATTTTAGGAAGACCCC